>JBBWVS010000031.1:0-21433 GCA_050256335.1 Gammaproteobacteria bacterium
CATACTATAGATGAAGTGAGTAGGAGTAGTACTCTTCGTCTACTTTTTGATAGTCAAGTTTTTCATATAAATGTTGCCCTGAGGAATTGTCGTGAGCTGTTTGCAGGTCGACTCTTAGAGCGCCGGAATCTTTTGCAAATTCTGAAGCTCTATTCATCAGCAGATTTCCGATACCATTCTTTCGAGAGTTTTGTTCAACATACAGATCGTACAAAATATATATTTTGATGGCTTCGACAGAGCAAAATGAAGGGTATAACTGTACAAATCCTTTGGCAGATTTACCGTCGTGAGCAACAAAGATTACAGACTCATGTTTGTGTATACGCTCGGCAATATAGTTACTTGCCAAGTAAATATCATCTTCACACCCATAAAATTGACGATAAAGGTTAAAGAGTCGTGAAACATCAGTAATATTGACTTCTGTTGCTCTTATGATCTCCATTTATACGCTGTTGATAGCCAAACAATATAATTAATTGTTGGACTTTATTTTTTGCTGCGCTCTTAATACTATATAGTCATGGGCAATGGTAGCCGCTGCTATTGCGGTGATATCGGCATGATCGTAGGCTGGTGCCACTTCAACAACATCCGCACCAATAAAGTTTAATTGACCGAGACCGCGAAGAATGCCCAGTGCTTGTGCAGAGCTTAATCCGCCCGCAACAGGGGTGCCAGTACCCGGTGCAAATGCCGGATCTAGACAATCGATATCAAAAGTAAGATAGGCTTTATGATTGCCAACAGTTGCAAGAATTCGTTCAACAACCGCTTTTATGCCGTTTTCGTGAACCCATGGTGCGTCAAGAATGGTGAGGCCTCTGGTGTTGTTATTGTGTGTGCGAATCCCCACTTGAATTGAATGATTTGGGTCAATCAACCCTTCTTTTAGAGCTCGGGTAAACATAGTGCCGTGGTCAAGACGACCCTCTTCATCGGGCCAAGTGTCTGTATGTGCATCAAAGTGCACAAGCGCCATAGATCCATGTTTTTCATAGTGGGCACGCAACAGTGGGTAGGTGATAAAGTGATCGCCACCAAAGGTCAGCATTTCGCTGCCAGAATCAAGAATTCTCTTAGCGTGTTGTTGTATTTGTTCAACCACCTCGGTTGGATAACCATAGTCTAGCGAGCAATCACCATAATCGATAACGGCCAAAGTTTTGAAAGGGTCAATACCATCGGGAAAGGCAAGTAATTCTGCCAGTTGAACCGAGGCTTCTCTTATTGCTTTTGGACCAAAACGTGCACCAGGGCGAAAGCTTGTTGCTGCATCAAAAGGAATACCACTAATCGCAATATCAACACCGCTCAGATCTTTGGTGTATTTACGGCGCAAAAAACTGAGTGCACCACTGTAAGTCATTTCACCGTCTCTGCCATACAGGCTTTTTTTGTTAAATGCCTGATCTGTGGTGACATCTTCAAAATCACTCATGAGCTGCTTATCCTTATCTATAAAATAACTGTGATCACAAAAATATGCTGTTTCATTATTTTATATGAAAATAATGGTATTTTTGGAAAAATTTTTCATATAAAAGCGTAAAATAATGTGATCACAAATTGATTTAGCGATAAAAAATATGAAAATTGGAATTTTGCAAGCGGGTCAAGCCCCAAAAGAATTAATAGATATTTATGGCAGTTATGCAGAAATGTTTATCGCCTTGTTGGACCCAAAAAAACAATCCTTTGATTTTAATATATTTGAAATTTATGACGACAAGTTTCCCTTAAGTTGTGACGAGTGTGACGGGTGGATTATCACGGGTTCGAGACATGGCGTCTACCAGTCGATTTCATGGATTGAGCCACTCAGTCAATTGATTGTTGATATTGTTAATTCCAATAAACCGCTATTAGGGGTATGCTTTGGGCATCAAATAATTGCTCAAGCACTGGGAGGAAAGGTAGAAAAATCAGCCAAGGGTTGGGGCGTGGGTTTTGACACTTACAAGCTTACTGATAAAGCCCATTACATGGATAATTTAAACTCTGAAGTTATGCTTAATATGATGCATCAAGACCAAGTTACCATACCACCAAAGGGTGCAGTAGTTTACGCAGCATCTGATTTTTGTCCGTGCGCCGGTTTTTATATTGACGATAAGGTGTTAACCATGCAAGCACACCCTGAATTTTTAGTTGATTTTAATAGGGCTTTGTTAATCCAACGCTCTTCGACAGTGATCCCTAAGGAGATTGTCGACTCTGCTCTTGTTGAACTTGACAGGGGTTATAAGGATGTTGATTCTGAAATTTTTTCTCAAAGTATTAGAAATTTCTTACTGAGGTAGCTTGTCGGATTCGATCGTTGCCTTCTGGGTGATGTACTTACCAATTGGAATGGCAGAAGTTGCAGCTGGTGAGGGTGCATTGCAAACGTGTATGGTTCGCCTGCTTTGTGCAAAAAGAAAATCATGTACTAGTGTGCCATCGCTCAGCACTGCCTGAGCACGTACACCTGCAGGATAAGGCTGAAGGTCTTTGAGATTGATTGACGGGCAGTATTTTTGCACCTGTTTTAGATACCCTCGCTTGTAAAAAGAGTTAAGCATTTCCTTAATACCCGATTGTAGGTTTTGTCCAATTACTTTGTAAAAGCCTTTAAAGAAAAGCATTTGCAGCGAGTCTTTAAAACTGAAGTTAATTTTGTTGTAGCCTTCCCGCTTAAATCCAAGAACTGCATTGGGTCCAACTGTCACACCACCATCTATCATTTTTGTTAAGTGAATGCCCAAGAAGGGCAGTTCTGGATCAGGAATTGGGTAAATCAGATGATTGACAAGTTGATTATATTTTTGTGGAAGTTGATAGTATTCACCACGAAAAGGAATAATCTGAAAATCGGTGGGTATATTTAGCATCTTAACAATACGATCAGCCATTAAACCTGCGCAACTAATCAAATATTTGGTTTTGAGTGTTTCGTATTTAGTTGTCACCTTAATACAACTTGAATCTTCATTAAGATTTACAACATGGGTATCGAGTAGGTATTCACCACCAAGAGCCTCGAATTGCTCGGCCATTTTCTGAGTAATCATTTGATAATCAACAATGCCAGTGGATTTAACCAAAATGGCGCCAAGGCCGATGATATTTGGCTCTATTTCTTTTAGTTGGTGTCTGTTTAGTAATTCAACTTTAATTTCATTTTGTTGGCAGCGTTCAAACAATTCGTGCATTCGACCCAGTTCGGCTTGTGTGGTCGCTACCAGCAATTTTCCGCATTGCTCAAAAGGTATGTCGTGTTTTGAACAAAATTCTATTGTTGCCTTTAACCCCTCTTTGCAAAACTGTGCCTTTAGGCTGCCAGGTTGATAATATACCCCTGCATGAATAACACCGCTATTATGCCCTGTTTGATGGGTGGCAAATATGCGCTCTTTTTCAAGTAAAAGAATCTTTTTGTTGGGGTGTGCGGATATTAACGACAGCGCTGTAGAAACACCCAAAATACCGCCACCGATGATAATGTAATCGTACATAGTAAAAGGGCCAAAAAACTTTAAATACTAAGACTGTTGAAAAATTGATTTTGCAATAACCTCATACTATACCGCTTTTTGTTCAACAAGTGCGTTCTCAATGAAAGCGCCTCGTTGGCGTAATAACTCTCTATGTAGGTTTTTTTTGGCAATAAATTTATCACGACCGTGCAGCCAACAATAGTTATTAATAATGAGCATACTACCTTCGGTGAGCCCAACTCCAAAAGTATTGGTTTCTGATTCTAAAGATTTACCCATTTCATAAAGGTACAAGCCCTGGTCAATATTTAGAGGCTCAGCAAATTGATCAATAAACGACATCCGAACTTCGCCCTCGGTATGCTCTTCTAGAAAAACAGGATGATGGATTTTATAGCCAATATTTTTACTGGGTGGTGAAGACCATTGAATGGCTTCTTTGGCGAGTTCGTGGTTGTGAAATTTATCCAAATCTTGCCAATCATCGACATGCAATAGCAGCGATTCACCACCTTCAACGTCAACTTCAAGCATTTTTTGCATAATAACCCAGTCGGTGTGCTCTTCAACATAGGTGCCGTCAGTGTGAAGCTCCATACGGCGGTGCGCCTGACGAAGATAGCTATCACTATTGTCTTTGTTTTTAACACTAAAGCGCGCATAGAATTTACCCGACATAGAGTCAAGGTTTGGCACGCCAATTAAGTGGGAGATTGCCGTTGACAGTAGTATATTGAAGTCAAAAAAATCCATATTATTGAGTGTATCTGGTTCAAGGGATTCGCACTGAAGCAAAATAGCGCCAGTTTTTCGGTCTTTGACGATGTTGAGTAGTAAGTCTCCAAGGGTGTTATTGGTTTCTTGATTGAGGCAATGAGCAACATGAAAACGCAAAAAAGGCTTGTACTCAATCGACTGAATATTTTGTGTCGCTATTCTTTTACAAAAATTATTAATGGTCGAACTGGAAAGTGTTACAACTAATAATCTTGCATTTGTTGGATGTGGATTAACATTAAATCCTGTTACTTGCTTGTTTTTCATGATTACTGCTCGTTTATATAAAATGTCGACATTATTATATTATAACGACATTTATAGTAAAATGCAATTAATGACATCAAATACCATTCAACATTTATCATACTGCTGTTTACCAATATTAACGATAGAGATGTAATGAGTGCATCAACAAAAAATACTGCAGCAAAAATCCTTGAAGCGCTTACCGGTGATATTCTCGAGGGGGTTTATCTGCCTGGTGAAAAGCTACACATTAAAACTCTAAAAGAGCGCTATGAGGTGGGCACCAGCCCGTTACGGGAAGCATTAAGCCAGCTAATTACAAAAGATTTGGTTGTTTCAGAGAATCAAAAAGGTTTTTATGTCAGTGATATTTCAATAGACGATCTCGAAGATATTTACCAAGCAAGAGCCAAAATCGAGGCGCTTTGTGTAGAAATGGCAATTGAAAAAGGTGATGACTATTGGGAGGCTAACTGCTTGGGAGCGATGTACAGACTGAATAAAAGCAGTAGTGAGGCAAATGTTGACCTAAAAGAATGGCAGAAGCGCCATAGTGCTTTTCACAGTGATTTAGTAGCAGGCTGTGCCTCTCCTCGATTGCTACAGATTAGGCAATCGCTGTTTGAAAAATCCACCCGATATCGTAACCTCTGGCTAAAAGAAAATGTAAGTAATGCTGATACACTTGGGGTTAATCAACAAGAGCATACAGCGTTACTTAATTTGGTGATAGAACGTGATGTTAAGGGCGCCACTGAGTTGATAGAGACGCACATACTTACCCCTGTGGCTATTATTAAAAAAGCACTATCTTGAGATCTTTATGTAAACCATCTTAAGTGTCAAATCGGATGGCAGTGCATTGAAGTGGGCGTGACAACTCGCTTGGGATGTGGTGTTTATTATCAAATAACACTGGCGCTAAGGCTTTAAGCATGTCCTCATAGATATCTTTCTTGAAGTCGATGACGGCATCGATAGGACTCCAAAAGTCAACCCATTTCCAATCATCAAATTCAATATCCTCGTGAGAGTCTAGGCAAATATTATCCTCAGAAGAGTCCAGTCTTAGCAAAAACCAAACTT
This sequence comes from Gammaproteobacteria bacterium, assembly GCA_050256335.1. GTDB lineage: Bacteria > Pseudomonadota > Gammaproteobacteria > PS1 > Pseudothioglobaceae > Pseudothioglobus. The sequence continues at coordinate 5,595 of JBBWVS010000031.1, forward strand.
GTTTTTGACCAACGTACAGTGGTTTTTGGTGGGGCCTTAGGTAATTATTTGGCAGGTCATAGCGCAACCATTTAGGTGTTTTTGCAAGCACAGTAACATGCTCTTTTGCAAGACCAACTTCTTCATCGAGCTCGCGATAAAGCGCGTCGAAGAGGTCTTCACTTCTATCGATTCCGCCTTGCGGTAGCTGCCAAGAGCTTTCCTTGTATCGCTTTGCTAGAAGTATTTGCTTCTTATCATTTGTAAGTACAATGCCAACGTTAGCGCGATAGCCCTCAGCATCAATCACTAATCATCGCCACCAAAAATACCCAGAAGCATAAGCATATTGACGAACAATTGGTAGATTGAGATATAAAGTGATACTGTAGCCATAATATAATTGGTCTCACCACCATGAATAATCCGACTGGTGTCGAACAAGATGAAGCCACTAAATATCAAAATAGAAACCGAAGCTATTGCTACAGAAACGGCAGCTATATTGAAGAAGAAGTTGGCAACCAACGCCAAGATCACCACCATAAGGCCAGCAAACAAAAATCCACCCATAAAGCTAAAGTCTTTTTGAGAGATGATGGTATAAACTGATAATGTTACAAATACAGTCGCTGTACCTACCATCGCCATTGCCACTAACTCCGCACCATTTGAATAGGCGGTTAGGTACATGTTAATCATCGGGCCCAAGGTTAGGCCCATAAAGCCTGTTAAAGCAAATACCGCCAAGATGCCAAAAGCAGAATTTTTTAGTTTTGCAACAACGAAAAACAAACCAATAATTCCCACCAGAGTTGGGATAAATCCAAAGTAAGGTAGATTAAGAGCCATTGATAGGTAGGCCATCAAGCCACTGAAAAACAGTGTCGCTGAAAGCAATTGATATGTGTTTCTGAGTGTGCGATTGATAACAATTGCATTACTTGCTGTTTGAACGTTTGAACGCATAATATTTGAAGTAGAAGTAAAAGTGTAAAATATAGTCAATTTCGACTCAAAAAGCAAGGAAAGAGGGCTCTTTATTTACATGAAACTTATTTTAGGAATGGGGCTCACAGGCCTTTCTGTTGCGCGTTTTTTTAAAAATCAGCAAGTAAGTTGCCAAATTGCAGACTCTCGCCAGTCACCGCCATTGCTAGAGACTTTTATAACCGAGGGGTTGGCTCAAGGTTGCCAGTTGGGCTCTTGGAGAGAAAATCTACTCGAAGGCGTTGAAGAGATTATTGTTAGTCCTGGTATTGCTATGTCGGAGACAATAATCGTCTGGGCAAAAGCCAAAGACATTCCATTGATAGGAGATATTGAGTTATTTTCACACTATGCCAATGCACCAATTATTGGCATCAGTGGCTCTAACGGCAAATCCACTGTAACCCAGCTCGTTGGTGAAATGGGGATTGCAGAAGGTAAAAATACAGCAATTTGTGGTAATATTGGCACACCAGTGATGGACGCTTTAAGTGACGATGTCGATTTATATATCGTTGAATTATCTAGTTATCAGTTGGACTATATAAATTCGTTGGATTTGCTTGCGGGCTTGGTGCTGAACATCACGCCAGATCATTTGGATCGTTACGTGAATTTTGAGGCTTATATTTCTTCAAAAATAAGCCTTTATCCATATTGTCAAAATAGGGTAATTAATCTTGATGAAAGTGTCACTTCTGACATTGTTTGGGATAGTTGCTTTGGCTTGGAAGATCACAATCAAGAGTGTGAATATAGAGTTGAAGTGGGTCAAGGCGTTACCACTTTCTTTAATAAAGATGATGCTCTATTTAACAGTGAGAATCTGAAAATAGTAGGTAAGCATAATATGAGCAATATTCTTGCAGCCCTTACATTGGGTCATCTTGCAGGCTTATCAAACAGGGCTATGACACAAGCAGTGGTGAACTTTAAAGGCCTTCCTCACCGCTTAGAGTGGGTGGTTAATAAGGATGGTGTGGACTTTTTTAATGACTCGAAATCAACTAACGCTAACTCGACAATCACCGCCATTAATGCCCTGAGTGAGCACTACCCATCTTTGGTGTTGATTGCTGGCGGTATTGCAAAAAAAGAGGATTATTCAGCGATGTTTGAGTTGATTGGCGATAAAACAGAGGCTGTCGTTTTAATCGGTGAAGCGGCAGAAGGTTTTGCCTTAAATATTACTAATTGTGTGGTCGAGATTGCACAGTCAATGGAGCAAGCCTTATTGATTGCAAAGTGTTATACGGCCAGTGGGGCAGTTTTACTTTCACCGGCTTGCGCAAGTTTTGATATGTACGAGGATTTTAATGCGCGTGGAGATGACTTTAAGCGTCTGCTTGCTTTATAGAGAAGAGGCCTGTGCTTAAACCGGAATAATCGTCATAATCTGTCATCTTGTCAATCACCATAATTATTTATAGGTTTCTAATAAATTCAATTGCTTTATCGATGCTTGTCTCGGTGAGGGTGAGTGCGTCATTTTCGTGCCTCAACCAAGTGCATTGACGTTTGCATAACTGCCTGGTTGCAATGACGGCTTTTTCAATCATCTCGCTCTGAGTGATGTCGCCGTCTAAATATTGCCAAGCTTGGCGATAACCAACACAGCGAATAGACGGTAAATTTAAATTCAGCTTTTTGTTCGTTCGAAGCATTTGGACTTCATCAATAAACCCATCTTTCATCATTTTGTTGAATCGCTGCTCAATTCTTTGATGCAGTAATGCTCTATCGGGCATGAGTACAATTTTCTTAATTCGATTGTTGAGTGCGTTGTCGCCTTTGTTGCCTTGCAATTCACTCAGTGTTTTTCCGCTTAAATAATGCACTTCAAGCCCGCGCGTTACTCTTTGTGAGTCATTACGGTGAATTCTTTTTGCTGCGATAGGATCGATATCGTTTAATTGCTTATGCAATTCTTCGCTACCAAGGGTGTTTAATTGTTCAGTGAAATACTGCCTTGATTCATTGGTTGATTCTGGCAAAGCCGAAAGACCGTATTCTAGCGCGTGAAAATAAAACGAAGTGCCGCCAACTAAGATAGGCAGTTTATTTTGTTCAAGGGCTAAGTTAATGTGGGTTTTTGCTTGAGAAACAAAATCATTAACCGAAAAGGAATCCTCGGGATCGCAAATATTAACCAGTGCGTGTGGGTGGTTTTGCAGGGTTTCGGTGTCGGGTTTGGCGGTGCCAATATCCATGGTTCGATAGATGAGAGCTGAGTCCACACTAATGAGATAGGCGTCAAAATGTTTACACAGTTCAATTGCCAACTCGGTTTTGCCAGAAGCCGTCGGGCCCATTAAAAAAATGACTGAATGTTTAGGCATGAATACTAGGCTTATATCAAGGTGTCCTACATTATACCCATAGGGCAGTCCATAGCCTCCTTTAGGGTAGGTTGCGTATAACTTTATACCCATGGCATAAGTTGCGTAATAGCAAACAAGTTGCTTAACTTAACTTTATAATATCCTCTAAATTTTTTATATTACTCAATACGATGTTTACAGTCTTAAATCAGGTAAGTGGAAAATCTTTTCAGAGTACGGGTGAAGCGCCAATTTTGGACGATGCTCTTGCGCATGGGCTAAACTTTCCTTATGGTTGTCAAAATGGTTTTTGTGGCAAGTGCAAAGCTGTTGTTTTAAACGGTGAGATTGCATACGACGGCGACGTGCCTCCAGCCCTTACAGAAGAAGATTTAGAAGCCAATATGGCGCTGCTTTGTCAGTGTAAGGCGACGAGTGATTTGTATATCAATGTTGATGAGTTGGATGATTTAGCGAATATAGAGGTTCGTTCGCTCCCTTGTAGGGTGGAGCAAATTAATCGTCTTAACCATGATGTGATTCAAATTATGCTTAAGATTCCTGGTGCACAATCTTTGCAATATTTAGCTGGGCAATACCTTGATCTTGAGCATTCCGATTTTGAGCCACGCGCTTTTTCAATTGCCAATGCACCTACCAACGCCAACTTAATTGAGCTTCACGTCAGACTGGTCGAGGATGGTCAATTTACTAATTTTATTTTTAATAGTTTGACTGAAAAGACCATTCTTAGAATTGAAGGCCCCAAAGGCGATTTCTTCTTGAGAGAAGAAAGTGATAAGCCCGCTATCTTAATTGCAGGCGGTACAGGTTTCGGCCCTATTAAAGCGATTGTTGAACATCTAATTGCCGTTAATTCTCAAAGAGAAATACATATTTATTGGGGTGTTAGAGCCGAAGAAGATATTTATTCTAATTTGCCTGCTGAATGGGCCAATGAGTTTGAGACAATTAGTTATGTACCCGTTTTGTCAGAGGCTAACGGCTCTTGGCAAGGTGAAAAAGGTTATGTACATGAAACCGTCATCCAAAATTTTCCGGATTTATCTGATTATGAAGTTTATGCTTGTGGGCCACCGATAATGGTTAGAGCGGCAGCCAGTGGTTGTCTAGGAAGAGGCTTGCCGAAGAAAAACTTTTACTCTGATGCTTTTGAGTATGCTTTTGAGGAAAATGCTGATGATTAGTATGCAATCTCACCTAGAAACGCAATTAACAACTGCTCTAGAGCCGAGCTATTTGGAGGTCATTAACGAATCGAACAATCATTCAGGCCCAGCTACAGAATCTCATTTCAAGCTTGTTGTGGTGAGTGAAGTCTTTGAGGAAATGAAGCTTATTGATCGTCATCGCTTTATTAATAAACTCTTTAAAGAAGAGCTGAGTCACATCCATGCTTTAGCGATGCACACCTACACACCAAGTGAGTGGAAGGTGCGTCAAAGTTCACCAGATTCACCACTCTGCCACACAAAATCTGAATAGTGCGTTCTTTTTTATTAATCCTTGTCTTGGTGCTGTCGGGTTGCCAAAGTGGTCTTGATAATGTCAGAAGTGTAGCCAGTTTAATTGATGTTTCGGCGCCATCAAAATCCTATAAAGACGAGTCAAATCTTTGGCACTATATTGCTAATCGTCAAAAACTAGGTAATCAAAATCATCAACGAGTTGATGAGCATATCGCATGGTTTATAAAGCACCCAGATTATCTTGAAAGGGTTAGTAAGCGTGCACAACCGTACCTACATTTAGTGGTGAGTGAAATCGAAAAAGAAGGTCTACCAATTGAAATTGCCTTGTTACCAATTGTTGAGTCTGCTTATTACCCATTTTCCTATTCTCACGGCACAGCCGCAGGCCTTTGGCAATTTATTCCTTCGACAGGCAAGCTGTACGGCCTTGAAGAAGATTGGTGGTATGCACCAAGACGCGATGTACTTGCGTCTACTAAGGCAGCTGTTCAATATTTGAAAAACCTCAATCAGCTATTTGATGGTGATTGGTTGCTTGCTATTGCAGCCTATAATGCCGGCCCTGGGCGAGTTCAAAACGCAATCAATGCCAATAAAAAAAGCGGCAAAAAAACCGATTTTTGGCATTTAGAATTGCCGAGAGAGACAAAACGTTATGTGCCAAAATTACTGGCTGTAGCGAAAATCCTACAAGATCCATCGCGCTATAATCAAAGCTTCGAGAAGATTGATAATAAAGCGTATCTAAAAGCGATTGAACTGGATTCTCAGTTTGATTTAGCGTTAATCGCCCAGTGGACAGGGCTCAGTATTGATGAAATTTATACCATTAATCCAGGTTTAAGGCGATGGGCGACGCCAAGCGCTCTTCCATTTACGCTGTTACTACCCAATTCAGTTGTGTTAATTTTTGAAAAAAAGCTAAACGAGGCGGGAGAGCGCCCTCAAATTAGCTGGGTTCGCCATCAAATTCAATCGGGTGAAAGTCTGAGTTACTTAACCAATAAGTACAACACAACACTTGAGCAGATTATCAGCGTCAATGAGCTGCGAGACAACACCATTCGTGCAGGAGATTATATTATTGTACCTCTTGCGCAGCAAGGTGAGGCGTATTACACGCTCTCGGAAGGGCAAAGAGAAAAGAGCCGACTTAATGCGCAAAAAAGCGCCTCTAAAGTGATATACAAAGTTGTCTCTGGCGACAGTCTATGGAAAATTGCCGCACAGTTTGACACCAGTATCAATAATCTTGTGCGTTGGAATCATATTCAACCGTCAGCCCCTTTGTCGATCGGTAAAGAGCTGGTAATCTGGCTAACGAATATGAACCAAACGGAACTCGCTAAAATAGCCAAAACCGGTCTTGATATTACTCGCAAGATCGTTTATCAGGTTAAGTCGGGTGACAGTCTATCTAAAATTGCCAGCAGATACGGTGTGACGGTGACTCAAGTACGCGAGTGGAATAACCTTAGCACTTCGAATATTATTCATCCGGGCCAAAAATTAAAGATTACAATTAGCGTTGTAAATTCGAGCTTATCATGATTATCATACCCATCAAACAAACCATTTTTGCCAGTGTTGCTTTTGCCCTATCTCATTGGAAGAAATTGATAGAGGTGAGTATTTTTCCATTGCTATTGGTGTTCCCATTTCTTAGTTTACTGCCGGAACTATTACTGAATATAGAGCAAATACTGGCGAGGAATTCTGGACTTCCTGAGAATTATTTACTGTATTTATCACTATTTTTATATGGCTACTCAGCCTTATTGGTAAATATTTATCGTTTGGTTGTTTTGGGGAGTAGCGCTATACTTCCACTGGGAATTGTTGTTCCAAGTCTAAGGATTGGACGCTTTTTGCTATTGTTTTTATTTGTTTCAATCGCGCCTTTTTTTCCAGTTTTAGCTCAATTGCCTTTTTTGATCTTTCTTGTTTATTTTTTCCTGATTCCAATGACACTTAATTTAGTTGCTCTTGCGAATGACACCCCTTACAAAAAAATAAAATTACCTGGAAGGGTGCAATTCAATATTTGCTTGCTTAAGTATGGTGTGCCTTTGGCGTTAAGCACAATTCTTACACTTGATTTTGCGGTCACTCCGGTTCTGTTGTACATGTTTTTAGCATTAATGATTGTTATTAGTTATTGTGTTGAGATTTGTTGTGCGTTGTGTTATCGTGTTATTGTGGCGCATAACTCAACGCAAAACCTTTAGCGTAGCGCATATCAAAAATTCCTCTTTTTCGTATTTTTCTAGAGGTTTTCTTTAAGTTGTCATAAGCTTTCACAAAATTCCTCAAACGTTGCTTTTGCTTTTGATGCCCTAGAATAATACTTACGTTTGGCTCAATGGAGATCGTGTCTATTTGGCCGCGCTCAAACTTTGTAATGACGAGCGGCTCGAGAATGGCCTGATAAAGTTGGTAATCCTCAAAGAATTTAGATACACCATCTTCACTGATAACAGCCAAAGGTACCTCTGAAGTTGTCAGTATTTCTGGCTTGAATAGTACGCCTTCCGTTGAAATGTAGCCTTTGTCCTGCCAGCGCATTGCTATTGCATGGGCAGTTAGCTCAATGTCAATTTTATTCCAAAAAAGTCGATCAACTTTAGCGTTAGCGATCCATGGTTCAGCTTCAATATTTTGCTTTAGTTCGGAAAGGTTGATTAGGTATTTGTTATCAAGAAGCGGTGCAATCAGTTGCTCATAATGATCATCACTGTTGGTGAGTTTTTCGTCAATTGTCCAGCGAATCTCTGGTTCAAATAAATTAGAGCTATGAAGATTGTAGCCAATGGCAGCAATGGCTAGAATAAGCAGTAAAAATGGCAGTTTCTGCCCAAATTGTCGAACGGCAACTTTAGTCGGTTTTTTTGGTTTATTTAAGCGATTGAGTCTTTGTTTGGCCATGATTTATACAAGAATCTCAACCGTGTAGAATACTAAGGACGAGCCGCTCAAAGCTCATGCCTTTTGCTTTTGCCGCCATCGGTACAAGTGAGTGTGAAGTCATACCCGGTACGGTATTAATTTCGAGTAAATAGGGTGTTTTATCTTCGCTAATGATAAAGTCTACTCGCCCCCATCCTGAGGCGCCAGTTGCACGAAAAGCCTCCATTGCAATTGTCTGTAGGTAGAGTTCTTCCTCTTCAGACAAATCGGAGGGGCAGAGGTATTGGGTATTGTCGCTAAAGTACTTGGAATCGTAGTCATAAAATTCATTTTCAGTAACAATCTTTACACTGGGCAAGGTTTTTCCATTCAGAACGGCTACTGTATATTCACTGCCCTCAATCCAGTGTTCAATCAGTGCATCGCCATATTGCCACGCTAAATCAAGGGCGGTATCTAACTCGTTGACATTGACTACTTTACTTATGCCAATGCTAGATCCTTCCAGAATGGGTTTAACTGCCCACGGCAGTGGTATATCAACAGATTCTGGAGGATTTTCTTTGCTTGCAACAATGGACGGTGACAATGGTAGTAGGTGTTGTTGCCAAACTTCTTTACTGATTGCCTTATTCATACATAATGCTGAGGCGGAGCTGTCGGATCCAGTATATGGGATGCCTTTACTTTCCAATAAGGATTGCATGTAGCCGTCCTCACCGCCACGTCCGTGGAGAACAATAAAGGCCTTATCAAACTCTCTTTCCCATAATGATTCAAGATTATCCGCAGTGAGATCAAAAGCAAAGCAATCAATGTTGTTCGCCACGAGTGCGTCATAAACGGCCATACCACTCATCAATGATATTTCCCTCTCGGCAGAATAGCCGCCCATTAATACTGCAATCATATAATCACCAGCTCCGGCTCTAAGACCACACCGTGCGTGTCTGCTACAGTGATCTGGATGTGTTTAATCAGCTCTTCTATGTCTTTGGCGCTAGCAGAGTTTTGGTTGATAATAAAATTGGCGTGCTTGTTAGAAACACAAGCCCCGCCAACACAAAAGCCTTTTAAATCACACGCTTCAATGAGTTTGGCGGCAAAGTTATCCTTAGGGTTTTTAAAGACACTGCCACAACTTGGCAGTCCGATTGGCTGCGAAGCGTTTCTCTTATCAAGCAAGTCACGTGCTTCAATGTTTTTTTCTGCTTGATTAAAATCAAACTCAGCACTGATAAAAAATTCATGATTATGCTTTGGTTTAACGCTACGATAAGAGACGGCAAAATCATCGGGCAGTCTTTGTTGGATATTGCCATTATTGTCAATTGTTTTGACAGAGGTGACGTACTTCCAAGTTTCGGAGCCGAAAGCGCCTGCATTCATTGCTAGTGCACCACCGACACTTCCTGGAATGGCGCTGAGAAATTCAGCACCGTGTTTGTTATTTGCACCCGCAAATCGAGACAGTTTAGCAAGTGTTGCACCCGCATCGGCTTCAATCAGCCTATTGTCAAAACAAATATTTTTTAAGTGCTTAGTGTGTATGATTAAGCCATCAAAACCACTGTCACGAATCAGTAAGTTACTGCCCAATCCGATGAACATAACCTTTTTTTTATTTTTCTTTAAGTGGTTTGAGAGTTGATTGACGTCCTGTGGCGCAAAGAATTCACTAGATAGGCCGCCTGCTCTTAGCGAGCAGTGTTTAGCCATTGGCTCATTAATTAAGTGCATAATTAATGACGCCCAAAATGCTCTATGAGCTGATGCGGTATTTTGTGGACATCGCCCGCACCCAGCGTTAATAGCACATCTTCAGCCAAAATAACATTAGGTAAAACGTCTAGGATTTCCATACTATTGCTCAATACTATTGGATCAATCGAACTTCTTTGTCGAATAGAATCAGCAAGTGCTGCAGATGTAATTTGATGAATGGGTGCTTCGTTTGCTGGGTAAATATCCAATAAAATTAAAACGTCCACTCGAGAGAGGCAGCTGACAAATTCGTTAAACAAATCTCTGGTTCGGCTGAAGCGATGCGGCTGGAAAATCACCACCAATCGATTTGTTGTAAAGGTGTTTCTCAGGGTACTAAGCACCGCCGCTATTTCGTTAGGGTGATGGCCATAATCGTCAAACAGAGGTATGGCATAGTTTTTAATCGAGATTTTATGGTGGTAATCAAGTCGACGTGAGACGCCGCTAAAATTGTCTAGCGCCGATTGTATGATCTTATGATCTATTTCAAGTTCAATGGCTACAGCAATGGCTGCAAGTGCATTTAAGATGTTGTGTTTACCAATAAGATTAAGAGCAACAACAAAGTTTTGTTGATGTTTTTTGCAGTCCACATCAAAGGTCATTTGCATTTTCTTTTGCACAACATTAGAAGCCTGCACATCGGCGTCATCACTAAAGCCATAGCCAAGAATAGGGCGGTGAATTTTTTTCAGGATGTCTTGCACCCCTTGGTCATCTACACAAACAACACACACACCGTAAAAAGGCAAGTTAGAGGTAAATTTAACAAAAGCATTCGTGAGGTTGTCGTAATTGTGATTATAGGTTTCCATGTGATCTTCGTCAATATTTGTAATCACACTCAGCATCGGTTGTAAATGCAAAAACGAAGCATCACTTTCATCAGCTTCAGCCACTAAATAATCACTTTTTCCTAGCTTAGCATTCATGCCAGTGGCATTGATAATGCCGCCAATAATATAAGTTGGGTCGAGTTTTGCCTCACTTAAAATATGCACGATAAGACTGGTAGTGGTTGTTTTTCCATGCGTGCCTGCAACGGCAATACCAAAGCGAAAGCGCATTAGTTCAGCCAGCATTTCAGCACGAGGAACAATCAATAGATGATTCTCTTTGGCAGCCATTAGCTCGGGATTGGTTTTCGAGATTGCTGAGGAAACAACAACCGCTTGTTTGCCGATAATATTGTCAGCACTTTGACCGTACATCACTTCACAGCCTAAGCTCGCAAGGCGCTCAGTTACCTTATTGGCCTGAATATCGGAACCAGAAATCTCATAGCCTAAGTTATTAAGAACTTCGGCAATGCCGCTCATTCCTGTGCCACCAATACCTATAAAATGAATTTTCTTTATTTTTGAACGTGTTGGGTTGTCACTAATGGTCATGTTTTGCTAACGGTTATGATGGTTAATGCTTGTATGCCTTCTCCTCTGCCAAAGGCCGTTAAACCCTCACCAGTGGTGGCGGTAATGCCAACATCGTTGATGCTAATATTACACAACTCAGCAATACTGTCTTTCATTTTCTCGATTTGGGGCGATATTTTTGGTTTAAGGCATTCCAGTGAAATTGCAATGTGTTCAATTTGCCAATCGTCCAAGTCATCAAGCGCGCATTGTAGGTATTTGCAAGAATCTGTGATACCTTGCTGACAAAGCTCATCTGCGATTTTTCCCAAAATATTTCTGCCGGTGATGCTTGATATTGCGTTGGTTAATGAGTGTAATACAACATCAGCATCGCTATTACCTCTCAGACCTCTATCGTGTTTGAATGTCACGCCTGCTAGAATTAGCACTTTGCCCAACTCAGACTCAAAGGCGTGGGAGTCTTGGCCAATTCCGGTTTTAATTTTCATTGTTAAGAGGTTTTGGTGAAATTGTGTAAGTAATAGTTAGCTAACTGAAGATCCTCAGCCACCGTAACTTTGATATTATTTTTTGATCCAATGACAATTTTTACCTTGCCGCTTATTTGTGTAACTGCTTCGGCTTCATCGGTAATGTGGGTATTGTTGCTAACAACATGTTCTAGTGCTTTAACCAGCACGCCAAATTTAAACATTTGCGGTGTTTGCGCTTGAAATAAACCTTCTCTATCAACGGTTTTTTGCACCTCGGAGTTATCAGCAAGCTTTAATGTATCTGTCACTGGCGTTGCTAGAATACCACCATCATTGCCATCTTTTAATTCGTTGATGAGCGATTGAACATCGCTTGCTTTAATACAGGGCCTGACAGCATCATGCACCAGCACCCAATCTTCTTCATTGGCAAATTCGGATAAAGTATTCAGAGCATTTAATACGGAGTGGAAACGCTCTTGACCGCCTTGCGTAATAGCGAGCATTTTTCCGTGTTTTTGGTAAGCGGAGGTTTGGAAGTGTTCGTCGTCTTGAGATATAGCGACAACACAGCCAAGAATATCATCCATTTTAAGCAGTGTTTTCAGACTTTGGTCGAGAATACTCAAGCCATTTTCAAGTCGTAAATATTGTTTTGGCGTGGTTGTCTTCATACGCGAACCGTTGCCGCTGGCTGGAATAATTAGAAAACAATTATTATCTGGCATGAGGTTTTAGTGTCCTTGTTTAGACGCTGCATGAATAGACTTTATTATAGATGAGACCTTTATATAAATCATTTTAGATTTGATAATGGGTTGCTAATATTTTACAAGGCATATTTTTAGAAGCTCTATTTGTTGTCTAGAAAAAAAAATCCTCATAGATTAGAATTGGGCGTTTCGTTACTATTATCTGTCTCAACAATTGCATTGATTTGATAGTAAGTTTCACCGTCTTTAATCAGTCCGTATTTATAACGCGCTCTAGACTCTATTAAGATTAAGTCGTCATCAAGGTAGCTATTAATTTGTTCGGACAAGGCTTGGTTTTCTTCTTTATTTTTTTTGTTCTCGGCAATGATGGCATCGATTGTATCTTGTCGATCGCTAATCACCATCGGGAAGCCATTAATCCAAATATTTTGTCTAAAAAGAGCGATAAAAATGACTGCAAATACAAGTGTGAACTTGTACTTAATAATGAATCCAATAATGCCTTGTTGAGACTCGGAAGCCATTTATTTTTTGGTTGACTGCAAGTAGGTTTTTGAAAAGTAATCGTGCAGAGGCAGTCTATCTTTGTTGAAAAATTGAAAGATAAAGCCGATGCCAACAAGTGACAAGGGTGCTAGAAAAAACCGAACGACCGATTGTTTGTAAGTGATGCTTTTTCTGTCGGCTTGCATAATTTCAAATTTCCACGCCTTCATTCCAAGTGTTTGTCTGCCTTTAGTCCATGATAGCGCAAAATATCCATAAGTTAGCAGCAGCATAAGGAAGAAGTAAAGCGGATTGTTTGTGCTGTCTTGAATGATAAGGTTAACCACAAGCCCCGTGAAAAACACCAGTGAAAACACCAAGAAAAAATCATAGGTGATGGCGCCAAGTCGACTTACAAATGAGACATTTGATTTCATACTAAAGAGATATATCCAGTAATAATTCAGGGTTAATGGCCACTTGGTTCATAAAAACACTCCAATGCAGATGTGGGCCTGTTGAGCGCCCAGTCGTGCCAATTTTACCTAACTCCTGCCCCTTCCGTAAGGTCTGACCCTCAATTACGCTGACCTCGCTCAAATGGCTATAACTACTGAGCAACCCTTGACCGTGGTCTATAAACACCGTTTTTCCCAGATAGTAAAAATCGCGAACAAGAATGACTCGACCGGAAGCGCTGGCATTGACGTGCGTGCCTGTTGTGTTGGCGATATCGAGTCCGATATGTGGCAAGCCTTTCTCATCGTTGACATATCGATTAACACCAAAGACACTAGTGACTCGGCCATGGGTTGGTGAGACGAAGTAACCTTCGCTTAATGGTTGCGTACTGAAAGTTTTACGCGCTTTGGTAAATAACACTCTTTCATTATTAATTCGCACACTGCTCGAATCTTGGTTGTCGCTAACGTTAACCGTTGTCTCGAAATATTCATCTGCGTAGTTTTGATCATCAACCTCTATAAAGGCGTATCGGATGTCAGCGCCCTGCAAGGTGATACGTTTACTTCCGGGTTTTGTCATCAAAGGTAGGCCGATTAACACTTGGTATTGATTTTTGCCTAAAGCTTGTACATAAAGAGCCGCGGAGCCGTAAAAGGCCTCGGGGTTGATTTGCTCTGATTCAAAGGTAATTTGGGCAATACCGCCTGGCGTCGAATCGATTGTTACATTGATATTAGCCCACAGTAGATTTGGTAATAGCAATAAAAAAAAGCTAATCTTTCTTATCATAAACCTTTGAAAGAAGCTTTCCTTGGTGAAGTGTCGTGCTTATAACGTCACCGACATTGATTTCATTCGCGCCGTGGACGACAGAATTCTCCTCATTATGGGTAATACTATAACCGCGTGATAAAGTAGATAGTGGTGAGAGTAGGTGCAGTGCTTTTGCTTGATTTCCTAGCTGAGAGGTATGCTCAGAGAGTGAATACGCCACGTTTTGATGCAACTGGGTGTTAAGGTGTTTGAGTTCGTTCTTGAATAGATTGGAACACTTTGCACCCGCTCTAAGCAGCCGTTTTTGCGCAAGTTTACTTTGTTCGATTTTATAAGTAATAAATCGTGCGGGCGAGTATTGGTGGAGTTCGGTGTTGAGCGCCTTCAGTTTGGCTTGATTTAGGGTTTTCAGCGTTTTGATAGCCCGAGTCAATCTTGCTTCTGCCTCATCCAATCGTTGCGCTCTACGGTTCAATTCTTGGCTAGGATCAACAATTCTTAGTTGCAGTTGTTGGAGTAAGAATTGATTTTTTTCAAGTGCCTGATCAATGGTGCTGACTAGGTTTCGTTTGAGTTTTTCTAATTGATTCTGCAGTTCGGTTTTATCCGGGGTTACTAGTGCCGCAGCCGCACTTGGTGTGGGCGCCCTTGCATCGGCGACAAAGTCAGCAATGGTGGTGTCAGTCTCATGACCAATGGCGCTTACAATTGGCTTTTTACAGGCGAAAATTGCTCTAGCAAGGCTTTCCCTGTTAAATGCCCAAAGATCCTCCATTGAGCCACCACCACGCGCTAGGATGATCACCTCTGAGTGTTTATCAACCTCAGCCATTTTCAATGCTTTGATAATTTGCAGGTGTGCGTTATCCCCCTGTACTAAGGTGTCGAAGAGTTTAATTTTGGCAAATGGGTAGCGCTTATTAAGCACATTGATAATATCGTGAATAACAGCGCCATTTGCCGATGAAACAACAGCGATAGAGTTAACCGAGCTTGGTAGGGGCTTTTTGTGTTCTGCATCAAATAAACCCTCTGCTCGCAGTTTATTTTTTAGTTGGTCAAAAGCCAGCTGAAGATTGCCAATGCCAGCAGGTTCAATTTGTTGCACAACCATTTGAAAATCACCGCGCACCTCATAAACCGTGGGCGCCCCCCTAAGAATCACAGACATGCCATTTTCAAGAGCAAATTTGAGCTTTCGTTGGTTGAGTCGAAACAGTGCGCAACGAATAGCACCGCGTTCGTCTTTTAGAGAAAAATACCAATGACCTGAAGAGGGTCTGGATAGGTTTGAGATTTCACCTTGTACCCAGCAGTGAGGAATGTTGTTCTCAACCGTACGCCTACAAAGCCCTAGGAAGTCTGAGACGCTGTAAATTTCATCCAGGTTAAACATCGGCTTTGAGGCAAACAAAAACAGCACCGGTGCCGCCGTCTTTTTGCGGACATGAGCAAAAAGCCAGCACTTGTGGGTGTTGCTTAAGATAGCTCACCACTTGCGATTTGAGGATCGACAACCCTTGGTTTGAGCGGTAGCCTTTGCCATGGATTATTTGAATAAAGCGCTCATCACGATGGTAGTGCAGAAATTTGGATAACGACTGACAAGTTTCTTCTACAGTTTGTCCATGAAGGTCAAGACTTGGCGCATACTCAAGATTGCCTTGCTTCATTTTTTTAATGGTTTTTGGTGACATACCGTCTTGTGCATAACTAACAACTTCTGAGCCGGAAATGTTTGCCGCCGATAAATAACTGTAGGCATCGAATGGCTCTGCAAAATGAGTGGTTGTTGATTTCGGTTCTTGGTTGCCGTCTTTATCAATCGGCATTTTCTTATCAATTGAACCTCTGAACAACGATTTGTCGTTTTCGCTAACCATTGTATCGACGAATAAAAACTGTTATAAAATTGATTTTAATACTATTTTTCAACATCACATTGCGCATAAAAAAAAGCCCTCGTTAGAGGGCTTTATTATAGCAACGAATGCGCTATTAAATTACTATCCTGATGCGATTATCGCCCAGTAATTAAGACAAGCTTAAAGTGCTTTAATCTGCGCAACAATGCGAGATTTTCTTCTCGCTG
>JBBWVS010000032.1:0-5801 GCA_050256335.1 Gammaproteobacteria bacterium
ACTATGAGCGCTGAATCGAATACCAGGCCTTGCAAGAATGTCGAGTGCATGCTTGATACGATCTTTAATTGAGGTGTTATGGCCGTGACTAATCATCATATCCGCCACACTCAGTGCAATCGTCGCCATATTCACCATCGAGGATTTTTTTCCGCCTAAATGTTTAGACCAAGGTTTATTAGAAATCTTGTCGGAAAATAACTTATCTCTGGTTTTGTTATCTGGCACACGCAAAAACGCTTCGACAAGTGTCATGAGTGAAAGACCCTCTTCACTGCTAATGCTGTATTCCGATATAAACAACGACAACAAATCGGGTTTGTTTTCTGCCCTTAATTCTTTTATAAAGCTTGTGGTAACACTCCTAAATCGCTCTCGCTGGTCATTATCAGTGCACTCAAGCATCTGCAATTGCGCCAGTGCTTTCTCTTCTGGTATGACTCTGTCGGCTCTAATTCCTTGTCTTAAGGCTGTGTAGTCGATGGCCAATATTTCTTTAAACAATTTATCAATTCCAATCAATGTAATACAATCATTATAAATTATGTAAAATAGTTATAATGACTATGAATTTTTATATCTCTAGTCATTAGTATTTAATATTTATATATATTCAATTTATTTATCTAAAATAGTTTAATTATTAGGAAATATAACCATGCTAGATAATTACGACCGCAAGATCCTAAAATTACTTCAAGGGGATGGCAGAATGACAATCACCGAATTATCAGATCAGATTGGGCTGTCCAAAACACCTTGCCTTAATCGTGTTAAAAAATTGGAAACCAAAGGCTACATACGCGGCTATCGAGCGGTGATTAATCACGAGTTAGTGGACGACAACCATATCGCCTTTGTGCAAATAAAAATGGACGACACCAAAACCCAAGCACTCAACGCCTTTAATGCGGCAATTAAGGAAATACCCGAGGTAGTGCAATGCCATCTGATAGCCTCACACTTCGATTACCTGCTCAAGGTCAGAACCAATAATATGGAAAGCTATCGAAAAGTATTGGGTGAGAAGATATCTGCCTTGCCCCATGTGCAAAACAGCTCAACTTTTGTGGTCATGCAAGAGGTTAAATCTTATATTTGAGAGAGCAGCCAGTTCTTAAATAAGCGCACATTCTGGCGCTGACTGTGCGCCTTTGGGTAAATAATGTAGTAGCTCTCATCGGGTCTTAATATATGATCAAAAAGACGAACTAAACGACCTGAACGTAGGTGCTCGTTGACAACCAAAGAGGACCCGATCGCTACACCCTGACCGTCTATCGCTGCCTGAACAAGTACATTGGTATCGTCAATAATAACACCCCTATTTGGATTGACACCTGTAATACCAGCACCTTTCACCCATTGCGACCACGAATGATAGTTAGCATCGTGAAGTAGGGGCATTTGCTCTAAGTCTGCTTCAGAAAAATCTTCACCGAAACCATTCACAAGGGCTGGGCTACAAACTGGAAAAAGATCTAGCGATAAGAGGTGTGAACTCTCAACATTCGGCCAATTGCCATCGCCATAGGTAATGGCGATATCAATATCTTCACGCGAGAAGTCCACCTCTTCATTGGAGTGAAAAAGGCTTAGATTAATATCTGGATTATGTCGCCAAAAATCATTCAATTTGGGTGAGAGCCACTTAGCCGAAATAGAGGGGCCCAAGCGAACTCGAAGCATACCCAAGCCAGTGTCGGAAATAATTTGCTCAACACCACTAGCAATAGCATCAAGTGATCTGGTCATCACTGGCAGTAATATTCTCCCCTCGCTGGTCAACTGAATTCGACGAGGATGACGAGCAAATAATGCAACGCCAAGCTGCCCTTCCAGGATTTTAATTTGATGACTTGCCGCCGCTTGAGTGACATAAAGTTCTGCTGCTGCCTTGGTAAAGCTTAAATGACGCGCCACAGCTTCAAATGCTTTTAAACTATTGAGTGATGGTAGCTTACTTCTCATGCTTATTAAGAGGGTTAATTGACTCAATTATAGATTAGTTTTTCTTATGTGTTGTAACTATAATTTTTCATTTGTATATAGCATGTAGATTACTTATAATTAAAAAATCTAATCATTGATGTACTAAGGAGTAAGAAATGACACGAAGAAAAACCGGCGGCAGAGCGGCACGAATCGCACTAAGGGCGGCGCCACTCGCACAGGACGAAAAGCCTGTACTTCCAGGCGAGATAGGTGGCAGTTACAAGCCACTGAGCGACAAGCAAGTCAAATCAATTGAGGCCAATGTATTTCGCATTCTGGCAGAAATTGGTTTCGCTGAGCCCACTCCACATTGTATAGAGACCTGTGTTGCCTTTGGCGCAACCATGGGTGACGACGATAGGCTGAGAATGCCAGAAGATGTCGTTAGAAAGGCGATGGCAATGTCGCAACACGGATTGGTGCTTCACGGCCAAATTGAGAAATACGATTTAGACTTAAGCGGGTCAAGAGTTCATTTTTCCACGGCTGGTGCAGCGGTATTAATTGCTGACCCAGAAAACAATGAGTACAGAGAGTCGCTCAGCCAAGATCTTTATGACATGGCGCGAATAGCCGATCAATGCGAGCACATTCACATGTTTCAACGTACCTGTGTTTTGCGTGATATTCCAGACCCGCGATTGTTAGATCAAAACTCCGTTTATTGCTCAATCATGGGTACACAAAAACACATTGGTGTAAGCTTTACCGAGTCTCACCATGTGACCGACGGTCTAGAAATGCTGCATATTATTGCTGGCGGTGAAGATAAATGGCGCGAGCGCCCTTTTGTCAGCATGAGTAACTGCTTTGTTGTGCCGCCAATGAAATTTGCGGAGGAGTCCTTAGAGTGCCTTCGTGTTGGTGTTGAAGGTGGCATGCCAATACTGTTACTCTCCGCGGCACAAGCAGGTGCAACAGCACCGCCTTTGTTGCCGGGTGTTGTTTCACAAGCTTGGGCGGAGTGCCTCGGTGGTTTGGTCTACGCCAATGCCATTAAACCTGGCGCGCCTTGTATTTTGGGTACTTGGCCTTTTGTATCTGATTTACGCAATGGCTCTATGTGTGGCGGCTCACCTGAACAAGGTTTAATATCTGCTGCTTGCGCACAAATGGGTAACCATTTTGACTTACCAACAGGCGCGCCTGCAGGTATGACAGATTCGAAATTCCCGGATTTTCAAGCAGGATCCGAGCGTGCATCGACCCATGTAGTCACGGCACTCGCCGGTGCCAATATTGTTTATGAGTCTGCCGGCATGTATGCAAGTCTTTTAGGCACATGTCCTGAAAGCTTATTATTAGATAATGACTTATTAGGCGCATCATTAAGAATGACCAAAGGCCTCAGCGATGAAAGCGAAGAAGCGCTTTGTTTTGAAACCATTAAAGATGTTTGTTTGAATAACAAAGCCCACTACCTTGGCTCTGACCAAACTATCGATGTAATGCAAAGCGAGTATATTTACCCAGAGCTCAGCAATAGGGATTCTCCCAACGACTGGGCAGATATGGGAAAACCCGTTATCTTGGAAACGGCAATTGCAAAAAAGAAGGAAATACTGGCGACCTATTTTCCAGATCACATCAGTGATGATATAGATAGAGAATTACGCAAAAAATTTGACATCAAGCTAAGTCGTAAAGACATTGGCAGAAGCCCATTAGAGGAATAAACTAAGATGAAAACACACGCACAAGTTGTTATTATCGGCGGAGGCTCACTGGGTGTAAACCTTATGTATCACCTTTGCGAGGAAGGATGGAATGATGTTGTATTGATTGAGAAAGGTGAGCTTACCAGTGGCTCTACTTGGCATGCTGCAGGCCTTTGCCCAAATTTTAACGGCAATCACACACTCTCTATTATTCACGAATATACAATCAAACTTTATGACGAAATCTTGCCAAAAAAGACCGGCTTACCTTCTTCATTTCACAAAACTGGCTCCCTGCGTGTAGGTTACACCGAGGCTGAAGAGCAATGGTTTAGAAATATTATTAGCCGCGCCAACCACATCGGCTGTGAAATGCACTTTGTTTCAAAAGAAGAAGCCGCCAAAATCAACCCGATGATGACTTTTGACAATGCGCGCTGCATTCTCTATACGCCTAACGATGGCCACGTCGACCCGACTACGGTTGTTACTCAATTGGCACAATTGGCAAAAAAGAATGGCGCCGAAGTATCCTCTTTTAACCGCGTTACAGACATCAACATTTTACCTTCGGGTGAATATGAAGTGGTCACTGAATTGGGCAATATTACTGCCCAGCACGTCGTTAATGCCGGCGGTTGTTTCTCGCCTCAAGTCGCTGAAATGGTTGGCGCGTACGTGCCATTGGTTAACCTCCAACACCAATACCTAATCACTGAAAATCACCCAGACATTGCCAAGCTCACCAAAGAACTGCCAGTCACCCGAGACTCAAGAGCGGCGTCCTACATTCGCCAAGAAGGCAATGGATTCTTGATTGGCCCTTACGAAACAAGAGGCTCAAAACCATGGGCGCTCAGCGGACTCGATTGGTCATTCGACCGAGAATTATTCGAAGGTGATTTAGAGCGTTTAATGCCTTGGCTAGAGCGTTGCATGGAAATCATCCCTGGGTTTCAAGAAGTGGGCATTAGCACGGTTATCAACGGCTTGATCACACACACTCCAGATGACAATCTATTGGTTGGCCCTGTTAGTGGGCTGCGCAACTTCTGGAATTTATGTGGTGCCAGTATCGGCATCGCCCAAGGTGGTATCGGTAAATATTTAGCGCAGTGGATGATCCACGGCCAAACCGAACTCAATATGGCCTCATTGGACTCGCGTCGCTTTGATCGATGGGCGGATCAGAAATATTGCACAACCAGAGCAATCGAATCGTACGAAAGAATGTATTCAATGGGCGTACCCAATGAAAATCGACCGCACGGTAGGCCAATAAGAGTGAGCGCTTTGCATACTGTTTTGGCACAAAAAGGTGCAGTTCATATCGTTAACACCGGCTTTGAAAAACCCACTTGGTTTGCCACGGGCGCCGTCAGAGAAGAAACACACACTTGGGCACACAGTGAAGCGCATGATATTGTAGCGCTTGAATGCAATGCGGTAAAAAACTATTGCGGTATAACGGATATCAGTGGTACCGCAAAATTCAGAATTACTGGCAAAGATGCTTTTGCGTTCTTAGATAATCTTTCATGCAATAAACTGCCCGGCAAAGATGGCCGTATCGGTCTAACGCTTTTCCACGCGCCAAATGGCGGCATTATCGCAGAGCAAACAGTCAGTCGCATCAGTGAAAATGAGTTTTTACTGATGGGCGCAATCGGCTCGCAAGTTAAAGATTATCAATGGCTAGAATGGCACAGCAATGACTACGATATTACTATTGAAGACATTACTGAAGATTGGGGCGGGGTGCTTTTAACTGGGCCTAAAGCCAGAGAAATTCTCGCACAACGCACAAATGAAGACCTAAGCAATAGTGGCTTTAGCTGGCTCAGTTGTAAAACAATCCAAATCGATTCTGCTCAAGTGTTTGCCATGCGTGTTTCTTATGCAGGAGAATTGGGCTGGGAGTTGCATATGCCCAGTTGGCAACTCATTTCTATTTACGAATCCTTGTTTAAAGCTGGTGAGCCACTTGGGCTAACGGATTTTGGCGGACAAGCCTTTAACTCAATGCGACTGGAAAAAATGTACCGTGCTTATGGTGGTGAGTTTACTGAGGAAATTTCTGCACTGGAAGCCGGCATGGATCGATTCTTGGATTTAAGCCGAGATTTTATTGGCGCAGACAATATTCGA
>JBBWVS010000033.1:0-4211 GCA_050256335.1 Gammaproteobacteria bacterium
GAGTCTCTATTTGGACAATTTTTCTCTTTGTCTCAAGCGCCTTAAAGGCCTCTACATCAAAGCTATAATCTCTTCTGTTGAGTTGTTCTACAACATAATCAAGACTCTCTCTTAACTGCTTACTTGCTAACATTTACTAACGCTCAGTGCTACTGAAAAACTTTAAGCAGAGATTATACTATGCCCGTTGCTGTTAAAGGCGCTGATACGTGTCCACAGACAAGCATTAAAGGGTGCTAAATATAGGTTTCAAATAACGCCTTACTATTAAGAGATCTTGCAGCAATCATTTGATGATTTGATCGTGGGATTTTTAATCAATTTATCAGCAATTAATCGGCAACTCGTTCGTATGCTTCACTTCGGTAATACCAACGTGACTTTGAGCCTCTAAAATATGGGAGAGTGTTAGTAGCCGTTTGCGCAAAAATTGCTCATAACTTTGAATGTCTTTGGTAACAATACGAAGCGAATAATCCCCATGAAGATAGTCGCTGTGAGGGAGGTTGTTGAAAGACATTGACAATTGAGCCACGTGATCTGGCTTAAGTTGCCCTAATTCTAGTAAAAAATCTTTCGTGTTTTGCATAGCCAATCTTTGCTGTTTTAAGTCTTCTAAGTTTAAAGACTGCGCTTGGGTATTGCTGTGCTTATTATGCACATAAATTGCTATTTAACGGAATATTAATCTAATAATTTAATTATATTTAGATTGATTATGCTCTCTATTGGCATATGACCAGTACCAGTGATTCAATCTATTGCGATTGAGCACGAAGTTTTGTCAGATGCTCTTCTCTAAAGGCTTCATCACTGAGTGCCTTGGGCGTTAAGAGCTCTGGGTCAATATCCACACCGAAAGTTATTTTGTCAATCTTCATGCTGGTCAGTCGCTGGCTAACCAAATTCATAAATCCAAGACTTTTAGCTAGCCAAGTTTGATTTATATACTCAACAGAGCCCGCTTGAATCCTCTTAATCATTGTTCCTTGCTGATCAAATATTTGCACTTTTAAAACTAACAGGCGCTCTGTATCAATCCACGTTTGTGTTTTTCCGTTACTGCTTTTACCGAGGCGCTCAGCGTTTGGTGTTGCCTCAATCACCACAACAGGCCTGCCCTTGTACTTACCTGTCTCAATAATCTCATAGCTGTAATCATCAAGTTTGCCAACTTCCTGATCTTCCAGTGAAATCTCAGTGCCGAATAGACTGGCCCCTTCAGTGTTGTCGCCTTCGCCCTGACTCACTGCAATCTTCTTAACTTTGCCAAGGGCTGGCAAATATAACCAAGTTTCGTTTTCTTTGTCGCTGTCGTTGTATGCGTAACTCAACATACCAATGCCTTTTTCATACTCAGGCGCCACCACCATAATAAGCGAACGTGTATCCAAATTGCCCTCACCGGTATTAATTTGCGCACTCTCAATGATCTTTACCCGAGGATTCTCAACGCACTTTAACTTGCCGCCGGAAGTACCGTATTTACAGGTGGTTATAATCATCCTGGTAAATGCGGAATCTGCAGTTTTTCTTCTATTGTCGTCAACTTTCTGCATCAACTCCAATGCGCTCAAGCCAGTATCGGCCATGGCAACAGGGCTGCCAATCATCAATACAGCACTAATAAAAGTTACAAGTAGGGTTCGAGCAGTCATTTAACGCCTCCGCTAAAATTAAAATTATCGTCAACATTTTTCTCGCCGAATTTTGGTTTAAAAATCATAATCAAGGCGGGGAAAAATAACAGGTCGCACAACAAAGCAACAAAAATGGCGAGCGAGCCAAAGGTGCCAATTTTTACCAGACCCAAATGGTCACTAAAGCTTAACATAAAGAAACCACAACCCAGGATTAAAGTGGTAAATGTAACCGCCTGACCGACCTCTTTAATGGCATCCACCAGTGCAATCTTCATACTGTTGGTCGCTACAAGTGCCATGCGATAATGGCTAATAAAATGAATAGTATCGTCCACCGCAATACCAATAATGAGTGGTGCAATAATTAACGTATCGGTATCCAGTGGCACGTCCAAAAGCCCCATCAGACCAAACGCCAGCGTTGCCGGTATTAAGTTTGGAATAATAGACATCGCCCCCGCTTGCAGCGATCCCAAAGTTACCATCAACAAGGCACTAATCACAACCGCTGCAATCGCCAAGCTCCTAAACTGAGAATGACTCAGGTCATCAGCCAACTTCATCATTAACGCAAAGCTACCAGTAATTTGCACTTGCATCTGCGGAAAGCGCTTCTTAAGCCCGGCAAAAGCATTATCAATATCACCCTGAATATCGTCAAAAAACAAGGCATACTCAGTCGAGCCAGCATTCCTCAGCTGAACACTAATATGGCTCTTGGAATAATCATCACTGACCAATGCTCGACGCTCTTTTGGATTCGCGCTGTTGAACAAATAAAGCAGTTGCGAGACCGTTGTTTTATCATCGGGAATAGAGCGGTAACGCTCATCGCCTTGCATAATAGCGTGTGTCTCTTTCACTAAATCCGACAGCGAATTGCTGCGAATAATATAGTCACCATAGTTTTGCTGCAGTGTCTGTTGCAGATCACTCATAACCCTTAACACCTCAGGCTCCATCATTGCATCCGACTCACCCATTTTGAGCATGATTAGCATACTGCCAGAGCCCATCATATGCTCGTCCACAATATCGTAAGCCGTTCGAATTGGTACATCCTCGGAGAAGAGCTCGACGATATTAGAGTCGATCTTAACTTGCGAGGCACCGTACAGACAGGCGGCAAAAATACCAACAAACACCACGACGACGGCGTAACGAAAGCGCTCAACGAACGCCGGTATTTTATCCAGCAAAGGTTGCAGCCATACCGCACTCAGCAGCCATACCAGTCCCAATTTTCTCGCGATAAAGTGTAGCGGTTTGATAAACAAGCACAGCAAAGTCAAGGAACCATTCTTAATTCGTATTAAGCGACCAATGAAACCACTTGCTTGTTGTTTTTGTGGTTTTTCAACTGGCATTGGGTGCCAATAATCCAATAACACTGGCAATAGGTAGATGGTGTAGAGAAAGGCCATTAATACGCCGGCAGCAGAAGACAAGCCAAAGTTGGCAAACTGCGCCATACCCGTTGCGGCAAGGGATGACATGCCGGCCATTGTGGTAATGGTCGTTAGTAAAATAGGCACACCGGTTTTGCCATAAGCATGACTCAGAGCTTCTTCATGAGCCTCGCCATCACGACGAAAATACATATAACTGCTCATTACGTGGACACAATCGGCAACGCCTACTGCAACCACCAACATCCCCGTTAAAGCAATCAGTGTTGAGGATGTGATATCCAGCCAACCAAAACTACCAATCACGAATAACACACTCATGCCAATCGCTAACTGCGGCAAAACAACCGCCGAAGCGGAACGGAACAATGACCATAACAACACATTAATGACCACGATCATGCCAATCAACAACAAACCCGCGTGGATAATTGTATCCCACGCCAGCTCCGTCATCGAAGCATTGCCTATCGGATAAAAATCAAATTGCTGAAGAAAGTAATCTTGTTTATAAATACCCGAGACCGCAGGCATAAACGTCAGATAAAGGTTTGGATCCAGCTCTTCAAACTTGACTTTTTTAACAACTGCCTCAGGATCAACCAAAGTATCAAAGTTATCAAAAACATCGTCGAAAGAGTCTTCTATAAGCAAAGAGTTGTTTTGCTCATTAGTATCAATGATGGGTATTGTGCCAAAGTCCGTTTGTATTGACAGCGCACCAAAACGATGATCCTTGGAAAACATAAACAAAGGCAGTGCGCTTTGAGCGTTTGCCAATTTTTTAATTTGCTGGAGTGCGTACGGGTCTTTTGGAATGTCGCGCGGCACCAAAAGTGGCGCACTAAGGGTGTCGCCTTCACTTTTTTGAATACGAATATTCGTCAGCGATTGAACACGCTTAATATGACCGAGTACCTCTACTTGCTCCAGTGTCAAACCATACTTGTCGATTGATATTTGCGGGTCTCTATGCGCAGCATTAGCAAGCGCATCTGTTAACTCCGAGATTAACGTTAGGGATTGATGGGAAAAAACATCACCGTCTTTGGCCTCATAAACAATAAATAGGCCATCATCACTGCCGAATTGCTGGCGAAACTCACTCAGTGCGTCCAGCGCTGGATCACCCTTCTCGAACCAAGACTCAATGGAAAAA
>JBBWVS010000034.1:0-2076 GCA_050256335.1 Gammaproteobacteria bacterium
TAATCAATGCTATTAAACCACACACTTTAGTCAAAGGCTCTGATTACGAAGGCCAGAACGTTGTCGGGCAAGATATTGCACAAGAGCTAAAACTGATACAATTCGTCGATGGCAAAAGCACCACAAAAACCATTGAAAAAATTCAACAATCACAATAATCATGCAATCAATCATAAAATTTGAGTTTGAAGAACACCTTAAAACCAGCCAAGCTACTTTTGAATCAATTGGTCATTCAGTAGAAGTAGCAGCAAAACTTTGTATTGACTGTCTTAAAAATGGAAAAAAAATCTTACTATTTGGTAATGGTGGCAGTGCCGCTGACGCTCAACATATTGCCGCAGAATTGGTCGGCAGATACAAAACCGAACGCAAAGGTTTGGCAGCCATTGCCATAACTACTGACACTTCCGCACTCACTGCCATTGGCAACGACTATGGCTATCATCACGTATTTGATCGTCAAGTTGAAGCATTAGCAAATACAGGTGATGTGGCTATTGGTATCAGTACTGGCGGCAGTAGCGCCAACGTGGTTAGTGCGCTTAAACTGGCCAAAGACCTAGGATGTAAGACCATTGGCTTTAGTGGTAGAGGTGGCGGTGAAATGAATGATGTTTGTGATACCAATATAGTCGTGCCAGCACAAGATACCGCACGTATTCAAGAAATGCATATTGTCATTGGGCATACTATTTGCCACTTGATTGATCAAGAATTTGGTAAAGCCAAATGAGTGGTTAATAGATGTCGAAGTGTCTTAGACAGTAGACACTCCAGGGCGCCTTATCTTACTTAGCAGCAATTCACCTTGTAGTTGAGAGTGGCCGAAGTGCCTTCGGCAGTTAATGGTTAATTCAGATTAACTCAGTTACTATTGAGTAACATTGATTAATGGGAAATACTGGGCAATTACATCAAAATCCCGATCCTTGCTTAATAATTCCAAGTTTTCTCTAAGGCACATAGTTGCTATCAAACAATCGATTGTTGAGCGAATAGTTTTGCCATTTTTTCTGCAAGTTCTGTAAATTTTTGCCGCCTGCTGATAATCATCATTTTTCAGATCTTTAGGCGGATCGAAGGCGCTCAAAATATTGGCGACCTTATTGGCTTGTTTGTCATTTGAAAAGCCCAATAAAATCTCAGTTTGAATGATACCAGGCAATATAATTTCTTCATTATCTGAAATTGCTTTGATTAATCGTTCAGCTTGCCACGAGGGATATCCATTGAAGTAATCAATCCATACGCTTGTATCTACAACCACCGGGTTATTCCCTATTTCTTCTAAGTTGCTCTAAATCCCCTTGCCATTTCATTTCGCCCTTCAACTTTAACAATTCTCGCCTTTTTAAAATTTTTGAATACTCAAAAAGGGCGCTGTTAACTGCTGCTTTTTTTGTGGTGAAACGACCAAGTGTAATCACTTGATTTAATAAATCATCTTGCAAATCTATATTTGTATTCATTATAAGTCCTTTTTTATATACATAAAATATTAATGTTTGTGTATATATTTTAACAAATTACTGTACAAATATATAATAAATACAATAAAAAATCAGAAAAATTTGGTTAATGGTTAATTAAAGGTTTAGCCACATCAAGCACGTCTTCCGCTTTGATTAGCTTCATACAATTATGATGTTGGAGTGGGCAAGTGCGCTGCATACAAGGTTGACAATCAAGATTTTTTTTAACAATTACGCTTTTTTCATTCATCCACTGAGATGTTTCATTGTCTTTGGTGGGGCCGAATATTGAAACTGTCGGCACTTGAAAGGCTGCAGCAACGTGCATCGGACCACTGTCTCCCGTAATAAAAAGCTCGAGGCTTGATATTTGATCAATTAACTCTGCAATGGTGGTTTTTCCTGCCAGGTTTTGATAATTAATTACGCCTTTTTCAATCAATGATTTTTCAATATCTTTGGCAATATCTATTTCATCTGGGCCACCAAAAATAACGATATCGTACTCACTGGATAGTTTCGCAGCCACTTGAGCAAACTCTTGAGGATACCAGCGTTTAGCACTACCGTAAGAGGCTCCTGGATTTATGCCGAGCAACGG
>JBBWVS010000035.1:0-1616 GCA_050256335.1 Gammaproteobacteria bacterium
TTCAAAAAAGAACAAATTATGATGATAAGAAATACAGCGTAATTATGAGTAGTGACTTTTATACAACATCTATATTACCTTATGCGCCAATTATTATTAAGATTTGTCGGGCATATACCAATAATCAACAAGATTTTGAAGATTATTATCAGGAAGTTTGCCTACAGATTTGGCGAAGTAGGGATAATTTTAAACATCAATCTGAGTGGTCAACATGGATTTATAAATTGTCTCTAAACGTTTGCCTAACCTATTTAAAGAAGGCAAAAAATAGTCAGCAACACTTTGTTTCTGACCGTTTGCCAGAAGAGTTAATTGAAGACAGTCAGAATTTTGACGAGCAGTCAATAGATCAACTGTACCGCGCTATCCGGCAACTATCAGAAATTGACCGCGGGGTAATATTGCTCTACTTGGAAGAAAAACCTTACCAAGAAATTGCTGAAATAATAGGTTCAAATGCTAACAACATTGCTGTTCGAGTTAAAAGAATTAAACAAAGACTCAACAAAATATTAAATATTAAGGAGAACTAAATGAGTAATTCAATTGAAGAAATTTGGAAACAAGGTTTTATCAGCAATGACGCACTTATTGCCCCAAAACTGAATGATTTGTATAATCAAAAATCAAAAAATATCGTTGATAAATTTGAGACGGTATTTAAGTGGAATTTAATCGGGTTAGTTGTCTTTGCTTTATTGGTTTTAGTGGTTTTTACTAGTCTAGGAATTCCCTATTTAGGCTTATTTATTTCTGCCATGTTAATGTCGTTAGTGATTCGTGGTAGAAAAGATCAGGCTAGCCTGAAATTACTTGATAAAAATGTTAGCAGCTATCAATACCTAAAATCATTTGATGATTGGTTAAAGGATATGATGCGAGCCTATCGCAAACTTTATAGCTTTTTTTATCCGGCTTTATTTTTATCGATAGCCCTTCAATCTCGTTTCACAGAATTGGGCCAAGCGGCAATCAACGGTTTTGTTAACGAGTTTCCAAATACTGTCATGCTACTTGCTACGCCACTTTATTTGTTGTTAGCCGTAGCAGGGATTGCAAGTCTGCTATTTTATTTTTCTGGCGCATTGTACCGACTGGATTTTAATTCACTGTATGGACGCATGCTAAGCAAGCTGGAAGAGCTTATCTGCGATATGGAAGAGTTGAGACGCTAGATATTTCTGGCAACACCGAATAAGCAACTAATGCCCTAATGCCCCAGTAATATCACTAATCATTACCGCGCCACTCCCTGCAAAATCCAAAATCTAGGCGCCAATGAATTCAGCCGACAATGTATTACGCATCTAGCCTCTGTTTAGAATTAAAGGCAACATTGTCTTTGTAGTTGCAAAGGTCTCAATTATAATGCCTTGCAAAAAGAGCCAAAATTATTTATGCCAACAATCAATGCGATTATTTTAGCTGCCGGCGAAGGCAGTAGAATGAAATCGAACGCACCCAAAGTTCTGCAGCAACTTTCAGACAAAAGCCTTTTGCAGCATGTTATCGATGCAGCAACACCCTTGGGTGTCAATCTAAACATTGTGATCGGACATAAGGCAGAGTTGGTCAAACAAACCATTAAAAACCAAGGCGTCAATTGGGTTGTA
>JBBWVS010000036.1:0-11995 GCA_050256335.1 Gammaproteobacteria bacterium
AGTCGAGACCATTCGATAGGCAGGCGCGAAAGAATCATTGTTCCAAACTGTCGTCTGCGATTGATTATTCGGCCCGTTTCGAGCGTGCTCGCATCCATGTCAAATGCAGGCCCGTAGACGTAGTAATAGTCTCTTGCAAAAGACTAGAAAGAATATGGGGTTGGTCGTCAAAATTAGTGCGACACCAGTGACGCTCAACCTCTTGGAGGGCGATAATGTCTGCACCTTCAATCGCATCTGCTATTCGCTCGAGATTGTAATTCCCGTCCTTTCCAAAACCGTATTGGATATTGTAGCTAACTAATTTCAATGGAAAACCTCTGCGTATAGAGAGTCAACCATCTTGTGAAATACGTAAAATTGACTAGATTTTTGATGATATTTGGGTTGGTTTATTCTAGTAAAAGCTAGCGTTTCTGCATCACTCAGATGTTGTGAAAAATTATCAAACAATACTTTTCGCCCGGTCTTGTTATTCAACGCTATCACCTCCGATAGGGTCGCTCATAAACACGCATTGTAAACAAAAACTGCACACACGCATAGAGCTTAGAGTTAAAGAAGTTAAGGAAGTACGAATTTATTTATTTTGATGGTTGAACGCAGCTCGTTTTCTACATTCAATAGTTATTTAGATTTTATTTGCCATTGACAGTGGGTGTCAATGGGGTTGAGTAATTATTAGGTGTCAAGTTAGTCCTAATTCTTTTTAATGAATAGGAAAAATACGATGGAAGTTTCAACTAATTTATTCTGAATCAATCGGCTCGGGGGCAAGCACTTGACGATTGCCAGCACTGTTCATCGAGCTAACCACACCACTGGCTTCCATGTCTTCAATGATTCGTGCAGCACGGTTGTAGCCGATACGCATACGGCGCTGAAGGCTTGATATTGACGCCCTTCTTGTTGAGGTAACAATTTGTACGGCTTCGTCGTAAAGCGGATCCATTTCACCCGATACTGAAGCGCCACCTTCGCTTGAACTTGCCATCCCCTCTTGTGGATTAAGAACGCCAGACAGATAGTTTGTTTCAGAGTTTGCCTTAAGGTATTTGACGACTCGAGAAATTTCAGCGTCGTCGACAAAAGCGCCGTGAACGCGGTTTAAACGTGAAACACTAGGCGCCATGTAGAGCATGTCACCCATGCCGAGTAATTGCTCCGCGCCGGACTGATCAAGAATGGTACGTGAGTCAGTTTTGGACGAGACCTTAAACGAAATTCTCGTTGGCACGTTAGATTTGATTAGACCCGTGATTACATCTACACTTGGTCTTTGGGTGGCGATGATTAAATGAATGCCGGCGGCGCGAGCTTTTTGGGCAATACGGACGATTAAGCCCTCTACGCGTTTGGATTTATTGCGATCCTCTTGTGCAAGTGCACCTAACATGTCGGCGTATTCATCAATCACAACCACAATCAGTGGTAATTCATCAAGCTCAGGGGCTTTTTCGCCTTCTTCGGCTGTATTAGGATTAAACGACGGATCCAGCAACGGCTTGTTGGTCTTTTTGGCTTTAACCAGTTTTTCATTAAATGACTCAATGTTTCTAACGCCGAATTTTGCCAGCAAGGTGTAGCGACGCTCCATTTCATTGACGCACCACCACAGCGCGCTTGCCGCCTCGTTCATGTCGGTGACCACTGGCGCTAATAAATGAGGAATGCCCGCGTAACACGCCAACTCAACGATTTTTGGGTCGATCATAATGAGTCGAACTTGTTCGGGCTTGGCTTTATACAAAATGCTTAGAATAATCGCGTTAAGGCCAACGGACTTGCCCATACCGGTAGCGCCCGCTACAAGTAGGTGCGGCATTTTGGACAAATCGGCAACAACAGGATTGCCATTAATGTCTTTACCAAGCCCCATGGAGAGTATGGATTTGGATTTAGTAAAAGCGTCGGCTGAGAGGATTTCTTTGAGGCCAATCATTTCGCGTTCGTTGTTTGGAATTTCAAGGCCAATGACGGGCTTGCCAGGAATGACGTCCACAATTCGCACACTCTCAACTAGCAGCGCTCGAGCAAGGTCTTTGTTTAGGTTCATTATTTGACTGACTTTGATACCTGGCGCTAGTGAGATTTCAAACTGAGTAACAACTGGCCCTGGAGTGACCGCGGTTATGGCAACATCAAAACCAAAATCTTTAAGTTTGAGTTCGACCTGTTCAGACATTAATTCCAGTTCGCTGTTGCTGTAGCCTATGTCGCTATTATCGACTTCGTTGAGTAGCGAAATATCGGGTAAACCACTGGTGGTGCTTGCTTTGTACAAGTTACTGCTTGCAACAGTCTTGGATTTTTTCACCTTGGCGGCAGTTGCCGTTTTTTCTTTGACCGGTCTTGGCGCTTTGATTTTTATAGGCTTTGCTGGTCGAGCAGGTCTAAGTGCTTGTTTGGCAGCGCGTTTTTGACTGGCTTGTTGGCGACGACCTTTGGATTTAGCGTGCTGGTTTTTTATTCCGCTAAATACAACGCCCGCAATTTTGACCCAAGAAGCTTTTGTGGCAATACTAAAGCCAACCATAATAATGCCAACGTAGATAACGGCGGAGACGTTGCCAAAAAGCTCTTTAAAAAGCATCTCGTGCATCATTTCACCAATCCACCCACCCCCAATACCAGGCCTTGGCATGTATTGATTAAATAGCGCAGTGGTAAAAACCAACATCGCCAAATACGACAACAGACGAACAACAAAAATAGCCTGACTTTTGTCTTCTATTGCTGCATCTCGATGAAAATTATAGCCCAACCATAAAATAGAGATTGGAATGACATAGGCGACATAGCCCAGAACGGCAAAAGAGATGTCACTCAACCAAGCACCTACAACGCCCGCTGCATTTGTTACAGGCTGTGATAAGACAACATCGCCTGTCCACGGATCTTCTGAGGGTAAGTGGGTAACAAGCGCAATAAAGTAAACCACGCCCAGCATCGCCAGTAAAATAAAAATGACTTCGTTGGTCACTCGAGAACGGTTATTTTTGCTTTTCAGGGTGACGGACCGTTTGTTATTTTTTTTCAATGTGGTTTAGAGATTTTTGTATAATATTCGCTTCTTAATCAGTATAAAGTATTTCAAATGAGTGATATTAAGCATTGTCGAGTTTTGATTGTTGGATCAGGCCCTGCCGGCTATTCGGCAGCTGTCTATGCAGCCCGTGCAAATTTAAATCCAGTAATGGTTAGCGGTCTTGAGCAAGGCGGACAATTAATGACAACAACCGATGTTGATAACTGGCCAGGTGATAATGACGGCGTTCAGGGCCCAGATTTGATGGAGCGCATGAAAGACCACGCGGAGCGTTTTAATACTGAAATTATTAACGACTATATTACAGAAGTAGATTTTTCACAGAGACCTTTCACACTCACAGGCGGCGAAAGAACCTACACTGCGGATGCGGTGATTATTGCCACAGGCGCCACAGCAATGTATCTTGGCCTTGAGTCTGAAGAGGCGTTTAAGGGTAAAGGCGTGTCTGCTTGTGCGACTTGCGATGGCTTTTTCTATCGCGGTCAAAAAGTAGCCGTTGTCGGCGGCGGTAATACAGCGGTCGAAGAGGCTTTGTACTTATCTAATATTGCTGACCACGTCACTATTATCCATCGTCGTGATCAGTTCCGCAGCGAGAAAATTCTTGCGGATCAACTCATGCAGAAGGCTGAAAACGGCAATATCTCTATTGAATGGAACCATAACCTTGACGAAGTTCTAGGCGATGAAATGGGTGTTACCGGCTTGCGTTTGAGGGGTAACGACGACTCAACGAAGGAAATCGATGTCCACGGCGTTTTTATTGCCATTGGGCACAAGCCAAATACCGGCATTTTTGAAGGGCAAATCGATATTAAAGGCGGCTATATTCAAGTGAAAAGCGGTATTAAGGGTAATGCAACACAAACCAGCGTTGAGGGCGTGTTTGCCGCCGGCGACGTCGCAGACCACGTTTATCGTCAAGCGGTGACGTCTGCTGGTTCAGGCTGTATGGCAGCATTAGACGCTGAGCGCTTCCTCGATAATTTATAGAAAACAAAGCACTATCGAGAGAAAAACCGGTGGTATTTTGTGTATAATTTCACGTTTTTGGCCACATAGCTCAGTTGGTAGAGCAAGGGACTGAAAATCCCTGTGTCCCTAGTTCAATTCTAGGTGTGGCCACCATCTTCAAAAAACTGAGTTCGAGCTCTATTGCTTTAACTCGGTTTTTTTTTTGCTATAACGCCCAACAACGCCTGCAGCCTATTAATTTAGTGCCGTAATTCCTTACCAAACTAACAATTATTGCGATATATGAGATATATCGCTCCTTAATTATAAGTGCATAAGTATCAATAGCCGACTTAGAATAATGAATTAGTGTGCACAATTGCGTACGCGTTTTATTGCTCTCTAAGCTCTATATCTGCCATCTATTTTATTGATTGGCGTCTTACTGGGTTGCTATGTTACTCGTGCCACTGATATTTATCCTTATAGCATTCATAGACAAGGACCCGTTAAGCTGGGATACTAAATGCTTTTTGGTTGACACATCTATGAGATGTCCAATATAGATTAACTCTTGCGCTGTATACTTATTGAGTGTACAAACTAATCTCACTCCTACTTCTTTGTCTAATATCGTCTCTGTCTGTAGCACATAAACAATGCTGATAACCGTCGATATCAATCAACTAAGTTTTCGGGTTAATATGTCCCAACCCCATTGTTTGGCTATCCCGCTTTATTTTAATGGTGCTCAGCCCAATCATTTTGGTGCACATAAAGCACACTCCAAAACGGTTGAGGTTGAAGGGTTTATCGGTGATATCGAGAGAGGCGGCAGTTGCAATGTTGATGAAATTACTTTGACACCGCATTGTAATGGCACACATACCGAGTCCGTTGGCCATATCGTTAATGATGGCATGGCTGTTGCTGGTGTTTTGACCGGTGCACTTATTGCCAGCCAGCTTATCACTCTTAGCTGGGAGAGGGCGAAAGACAGTGTTGATAGTTATCGACCCAATATTGAAGATGAGGATAAGTTAATAACTCGGGTCTCCTTAAAAGATAAGTTAGAGAAAATAGATGCCTCATTATTGCGAGCCGTCATTATTAGAACACTGGACAATCCAAAATCAAAAAAAGAAGCCATTTATAATGTCGAGAATCAGCCGCCTTTCTTTTCTATTGAAGCAATGGAGTATTTGGTTGAAAGGGGTGTTGAACACATTTTGGTGGATTTTCCGTCCGTTGACAAAATGTACGACGAAGGTCTGTTGGCTAACCACCATTTGTTTTGGGGTGTTAATGAGGGTACACACGCTTTAACGGCCACATCGCAACCTCACAAGACAATTACGGAAATGATATTTGTGGAAGATAAGATTGCAGACGGAGGTTATTTGTTAAGCATACAAATCCCCGCGTTTATGAGTGACGCAGCACCCTCTCGACCGGTAATTTACCCAATGATAAAAAATGACGCATAAAGACGACATTGCCTACGCACAAAAGCTTGACAGGGAGGACGCGCTTGCTCATTTGAGGTGCGAGTTTCACTTTCCAGAGCAGTCGAACGGCAAGAAAGACCTGTATTTGCTTGGTAACTCGTTGGGCTTGCAGCCGGTCAAAACAGAGAGCTGCATTCAAGAAGAGCTAAAAAAATGGCAAAAAGGCGCTATACGTGGCTATTTTGAGGGAGAGCATCCTTGGCTTGCCTTCCAAGAGCGTTTGGCGCAGCCTATGGCTGACTTGGTTGGCGCACTGAGTAAAGAGGTTGTTGTTATGAACACTCTGACGGCAAATCTACATTTTATGATGGCCAGTTTTTATAAGCCCACAACAAATCGCTTCAAGATTTTGATTGAGGAGCATGCCTTTCCTTCAGATCATTTTGCTGTCGAGTCGCAGATTAAGCAGCACGGCCTTTGTGTGGAGAGTTCGCTTATAAAGATCTCACCTCGTCCTGGTGAAGACTTGCTTAGGATGGAGGATATTGAGGCCAGTATTACCGAACACGGCAGTGAAATAGCTTTAATACTGCTTCCGGGTGTGCAGTATTACACGGGTCAAGTTCTGGATATGCAAGCAATCACTCAGCTTGGGCATCAGTACGGCTGTACGGTAGGTTTTGACTTGGCGCATGCGGTTGGTAATATCGAGTTAGAGCTCCATCGGTGGGGCGTTGATTTTGCTTGTTGGTGCACTTATAAGTATTTAAATTCTGGCCCGGGGTCTATTGGCGCTTGTTTTATTCATGAGACGCATACCTCAAATCCTTCCATACATCGACTTGCGGGCTGGTGGGGCCACAATAAAGAGACTCGCTTTGAAATGGGTGCGCAATTTGACCCCATGCTAACAGCGCAGGGCTGGCAAGTAAGTTGTCCGCCTATCCTTGCTATGGCACCCATCATAGCCTCGCTAGAGTTGTTTGAACGTGCTGGCGGCATGAGCACTCTAAGGCAAAAATCACAAATGCTGTCGTCTTATATGATATATTTGATAAAAGAGCGGTTGCTTGGCAGGGTAGAGGTGATAACCCCAGAAAACCCAGAAGAAAGGGGCTGCCAATTGTCTCTCAAGATATTGGCAGCCGATGGCAAACAGATGTTTGACGAATTAGAGAAAAACGGGGTGATTTGTGATTGGCGTTATCCGTGCGTTATCCGAGTAGCGGCGGTTCCGTTGTACAACTCATTTGAGGATGTTTATTTGTTTATCGATACTCTTGAGCGATTGTTGCGCAAGCAGGACCAGTAAAGGGGGGGCTTTTGAAGTTATTTAATCTACCATTGATTCTGTCCTGTGTTCTGATGCAATCTTGCACGTCTTATAGCGGCAAAGAAATCTCGCCCGGTTGGTATTGGGCTGAGAAGTTTTTAGGTGAAAGTTATGAGTACGGCCGCTGTGTAGAGAACCCCTCTGGCGGGCAAAACGTCAGATGCACAGCAAGCAACGAGCTTGGTTGTATTGAGTATGCGAGTGAGCCTTGCTTCGGTGATTGGTGGAATTAATGCAATATGTCAGGACTGATGTAGTCTTGCTTTGAGGGTTGCAGTGTTTCCTGAATCAGTAGCACCGCCATTCTAACAAACTCAACGATTTCATTAAGATCTTCAGCGTTGTCCTCGTTTTCTAACAATTCGGCGTCCAGCTGAGAAATTTCGCTAATGTCCTTAATCATTTCTAGCACTTCTTCATCATCTGCCTGTACTTCGCTCAAGCCGAGTCCTACCAAAAACCCCTGACACCAACCAACCAAGGTATGCGCTTGTTCGCGCAGTGTGTGCGAATCGTCGGCAATCAGTAGCGAGAAGTTAAGTGTTGGATCAGCCAGCTGTTCATTGGTGTGATTGAAGATCTCAGCAAGTTGTCCGAAAGCTTCTTTTTCGCTGAGATTGTTAAGATCGATATTGACCAATACTTCACCCAGCCAGTTATCGATGGTTACATCGGGCTTAACACAGGCAAAGCCACAAAGTATTCCGTGCGCGGAACTAATTGTATCGTCCGTATTAAGACCGTGCAATACATCTTTAAAAATATCGTAGTCAATTGTTTCACTCATAAGTTACGCCTTGCCCGCCAATACCATCATCACAGCCATTCTAACGGCAATACCGTTAGTGACCTGTTGTAGGATAACCGATTGAGGGCCATCAGCAACACCTGAGTCCAGCTCGATGCCGCGATTGACTGGCCCAGGGTGCATAATGATGGCATCTGGTTTGGCAAGTGTTAGTTTTTTGTTTGTTAGTCCGAAAGTCTCAAAATAGACTTGCTCATTTGGGATGTCAGCAGACATCATTCGCTCTTTTTGCAGTCGAAGGGCCATCATCACGTCAACACCGTCAATGCCTTCTTGCAAATTATCAAAGCAGCTAACGCCCTCAGGCGTCTGGCCGTCATATTGCAAGTTCGCAGGTGCAACCAGGCGAATGTCTTTAACGCCTAATATGCTCAGTGCTTGGATATCTGAATGCGCAACACGCGAATGGCGAATATCGCCAATAATGGCGACCGAAAGGTTGTCAAATGAGCTCTTGTGTTGACGAATGGTCAGCATGTCCAGCAGTGCTTGTGTCGGGTGGGCGTTAATGCCATCGCCGGCGTTAATAATTGCAACACCATCGATATTGCTGGCAATGCGGTGCGGTAAACCGCTTTCTTTGTGGCGGATGACAAACATGTTAATTTGCATTGCCTTAAGCGTTTGCATGGTGTCCATCAATGTTTCGTTTTTCTTGGTTGCCGAATTGGCAAGGTCAACGTTGATGGTATTGGCGCTGGTGCGTTTGGCAGCAATTTCAAAAGTATTTCGAGTTCGAGTTGAGGGTTCGAAAAATAAATTCGCCACCGACATGCCGTCAAGTGCTTTGGATTTTTTGAGATTGCCTTTGCTGTCCAACAGGTCGTTGGCAACATCAAGAATATGTTCGAGCTCTGTTTTTGGAAGGCCTTGTAAGCCCAATAGGTGAATGAGTTTTCCTGAGGCGTCAAGCTGTGGGTCGTTGCTAATCGATTCAGGGTTCATTGAGCCAAGTTTGTAATATGAGTTGAGCAGAGCGCATATCAACATCACCTCTGTCGGCGTTACTGTGCGCGTAGTGCCATTTTAATTGGTTTTTTGCCTCTGAAGAAGATAAATATTCGTCTACAAAGACAACTTCTGTGTCGAATCGTTCATTCATCTTTCGTCCAAACGAGCGCGCGATAAAAGTCATTTCTTGCTCTTTGCCTTCTTTGTCGTAAGGCAGACCAACAACAAATAAGTTTGTGGGGTGTTTGGCGATAATTTTCTCAATCGCATCCCAGTTGGTAGAGCCGTCTTTATTGTGCCTTACCGTATCAATGCCACTTGCTTGAGCCGTTAGGCTGTTGGCAATAGCTACACCGGTGCGTTTTGTACCCACATCAAAACCAAGATAGGTTTGAATGGTCATTGCAATCTTTGAAACAGTTCGTAACCAACGTAACCGTCAGCAATCATGCCGATATCTTTTTGAAAGTCTTTAGCTGCAGCACGTGTTTTTGGCCCTGCAATGCCATCAGCTTCACCCGCATCATAGCCGAGCAAGCTTAGCGTTTGCTGGATAGCCATTACATCGTCTCTTTTGAGCAGTGGCTCATCAATTGGTGTCGCTAATAACGGCCCAGCACCACTTAATCTGTCAGCCAAATGACCAACCGCTAGAGCGTATAGAATCGAGTTATTCCATTTCAGGATTGAGCGAAAGTTCTGATACACAAGAAAAGCCGGCCCTTTGTGGCCCATCGGCAAAATCAGAGAAGCTGGCATGCTTGATTTAGGCAAATTAGAGCCATTGGCGCTGCGAACGCCGAGCGCCTGCCACTCACCAAGTTGTTTTTCGGTGTTAAGCCCAACAAAGTCATAGTCAAAATCCTCAGAAATTGTGACTTCCCGGCCCCACTTTTGACCTCGGTTCCAGTTTTTATGTTTAAGGAAATTAGCGGCACTGGCCAAAATGTCGGCCTGATCATTCCACAAATCAATTTTGCCATCATTATCGGCATCAACGCCGTAGGCGATCACATTACTTGGCATAAACTGCACGGCACCCATTGCGCCCGCCCAAGAGCCGGTTGTTTCTAGCGGCACTTTGCCATCGTCAATCAGTTTTAACAGCGCGATTAGCTCGGAGGTAAAAGAATCAGAACGCCTAGGATCGTAAGCAAGCGTCGCCAAAGAGCGCACCAAACTGTCACTGCCAGTGTTGTTGCCATAGTCGCTTTCTAGCCCTAAAAATGAAACCAGGACATGCGCTGGAACACCGTACTGTTGATAGGTTTTGTTAAGTAATGAGCGGTTTTGTTTTAATGTATCATAGCCATTATCCAGACGATATTGACTGACTCTTTTGTCGAGATAATTCCAAAAGTTTTGGCTGAACTCCGCTTGAGAGCGATCGGATTCCAGTATTTTAGGATTGGGAGTCAGCTGATAAAATGCCCGATCAACCGTTGCTTTTGAGACGCCTTGCTCGGTAGCGAGCTGATGAATATTGCTTA
Organism: Gammaproteobacteria bacterium; assembly: GCA_050256335.1. GTDB lineage: Bacteria > Pseudomonadota > Gammaproteobacteria > PS1 > Pseudothioglobaceae > Pseudothioglobus. The sequence continues at coordinate 10,037 of JBBWVS010000036.1, forward strand.
GAAAATCTTCAAAAGTATGAGAATTAGCTAAAACGCTCGAAGAGAGTAAAACAAGGTAAATAAGGCGTAAAAACATGGCTCAAATTATAATGCGTAAAACCTGTCTCATTCTGATATTTTTTCTCCTTGGTGGTTGCCTCGAAACGGACAAGGCAAAGCACATTCTTGGTGAAAGCATGGGCACGACCTATAGCGTCAATGTTTTGGGCGATGAGCGTGTCCAACAAGAGGCAATTGAGCGACGCCTATTAGAAATAAACGCGCTTTTTTCGACTTGGCAGGATGGCTCTGAAATATCACGCTTTAACGATGCACCAATTGGTGATTGGATTAAGGTTTCGGATGAATTTTTTCAATTATTAAAGACCTCCGAGACGGTCTATTTTCAAACAAGCGGGTTTTTCGATTCGGGTATTGGTCGTCTGATTGATCTTTGGGGTTTTGGTGCAAAAGGTGGGCGTACCAGTGTGCCACAGCGTGAAGAAGTTAACGCTGCTTTCGAAAATTCTTCAATAAAGTATGTAGAGTTTGGCGAGGGCCAAGTTAAAAAAACCAGAGACATTCATTTAAATTTATCTGCGATTGCTAAGGGCTACGCCGTGGATGAAGTGGCGCGCATTATTGAGTCGGCGGGGGTTAAGGACTTCTTGGTTGAAATTGGTGGAGAAGTTTACGCCTCAGGCACAAACGACGGTGATGAGTGGACGGTTGGCGTAGAGCGACCTGACAATAAGGCCCCCATTCCCATTGCACTTAATAATGCGTCGGTGGCCACTTCCGGTAATTATCGCAATTACTTTATTTGGGAGGGCGAGAAATACATGCATATTTTCGATCCAAAAAGCGGTTTGCCAGCTAATAATGATCTTGCCTCTGTGAGTGTTATTCATCCTCGAAGCGCCCTTGCAGACGCCTACGCCACAGCGATGATGGCAATGGGTAGTGAGAAGGCAATCGAGCTGGCGAACGAATTAGAATTATCGGTTTTACTGATGGTGATAAAGGGCGATAATTATCAAATTATTAGAGTTAATCTAAAATGATTGTTACAAAGGTCTCAGAATAATGCCAACTTATCAGCCACTAGCAGAGATTATGCGCCCAGACTCGTTGATGGATTTTGTTGGCCAGCAGCATCTGCTTGGTGCGGATCAACCGCTAGGCAAGTCGCTCAATGAAGGACAGCTGCACTCCATGGTTTTGTGGGGTCCTTCGGGTACGGGAAAAACCACTTTAGCGCGTATTATTTGTAAGCAAGTGGGCGCTCATTTTGAGCAAATGTCGGCGGTTTTGGATGGTGTCAAAGAGCTAAGAGTGATCTTGGATCATGCTGAGCGTTACCAACAACATGGCAAAAGCACGGTGTTATTTGTTGATGAGATTCATCGTTTTAACAAATCTCAGCAAGACGCATTTTTGCCTCATATTGAGTCTGGCCTGATTACGCTTATCGGCGCAACCACCGAGAATCCGTCGTTTGAGCTTAATCGAGCTTTGTTATCTAGGCTTAGGGTTTATATTCTCAATTCGTTGAATGCACAAGAGTTAAGTGTTGTTGCCATAAGGGCAATTGAGCATAGAAAAATTTCGTTTGAAGACGATGGCTCACTGGACAGTGTTATTGCAGCAAGTGATGGTGACGCCAGAAGACTGATTAACATCATTGAGCAACTCTCACAGGGCGACGACAAGCCTTTAAATAAAAAAGACGTTAGCAAGATTTTGCAAGGCAAAATTAGTGCTTTTGATAAAGGCGGCGATATTTATTATCAGCAACTTTCCGCCTTTCATAAGTCTGTTCGCGGCTCTTCGCCCGACGGCGCTTTGTACTGGATGGCAAGAATGCTGGTCTCTGGCTGTGATGCAAAGGTGATTGCCAGACGATTGCTTGCGATCGCCTCAGAGGATATTGGCAATGCGGACCCAAGAGCGCTGCAAATTACCCTTAACGCTTGGGAT
>JBBWVS010000037.1:0-8811 GCA_050256335.1 Gammaproteobacteria bacterium
CCAATCCAGCCGTTAGCAGTATACGGCCTAATATGTGAAACGTCGATCGAATAATATTTTGCTTTTCCTCGTGCTCTTCTTTCAAAGTAAATCAAAAAGAAGGCCACTAAAACCAATAGAGATGCCAATTGAGCAGCCACCTCTATTGAGCGAAAATCGCCCCAGGCTGAATAAATAGCGGTGGTAAATGTCGAATAATTGAACAACGAAACAACACCAAAATCTGCTAAAGTTTCCATTAACGTCACCAACAAACCAGCAGCAATAGCTGGGCGTGCAAGTGGTACCGAAATTTTCCAAAAAACACGAACAGGGCTAGCGCCAAGCATTTTCCCGGCTTCAATCATATGAATTTTTTGGCGCTTAAAGGAAGCGCGCGCCATCATATAGACATAAGGATAAAACACTAAAATAAAGGTTAAGATAATAGCCCAATGGCCTGCACGAATATCAAAACCCGCTAAACCTAGAGCCTCTCTCATCCAAACTTGAGCATAACCCGAATAATCAAAGACACCCAAGTAAACAAAAGCCAAAACATAGGCTGGAATTGCAAATGGCAAGAACAACGCCCACTCCAACCAACGGCGCCCAGGAAACTCAACCATCACCACCAAGTACGCCAAAATCGTACCTAAAACGCTAACCCCAAGCCCAACGCCGAACAACAAAATAACAGTGGAAATAACAAGGTCTGTCAATAAAGTTTGGGCGAAATGCGCCCACAATTCACCGCCAGGCAAAAGCCATGCAGAAGCAACGACAAAAATTGGCGTGGCCACGGTGAGCGCCAGCAGTACAATCCAGATATTTGTTTTAAAGCAGAATCGATCCACTGTTATCTAGCCTTTAAAAAAGACAGTATTTTAATACGAAAAAACCCAAGACTCTTTCGAGCCTTGGGTCCCATCATAAATTTTTCCGCTTGGTTATTTATACCCAATCCTTTGCATTAACGCCACTGCGTCTGCTTGCAAAATACCAGCAATTGCAAGATTCATATCGTCTTGTTTGAAGGTGCCCCAAGTCGATACGATCTCATCGGAAGCAACACTTTGGTTAGCTGGATATTCTTTGTTTAACGAGCCATAAATTGCTTGAGCTTTAGGCGATGACAACCACTCTAACAAGCGGATTGCGCCTTCTGGATTGGAAGCATGTTTTGTCACACCTGCACCAGATACATTAACGTGCACGCCCGTTGTTTCTTGATTCGCCCAGAAAAGACTTAATGGCGCATCTGGCGTTTCTTCAATCAAACGACCAAAGTAGTATGTGTTCACTAAGCCAACATCGCACTGACCAGCAAGAATCGCATTCATCACGTGAGAGTCTTTTGCGTTGGGTGTGGCTGCAAGGTTATTTACCCAGCCACTGACAATTGCCTCAGCAGCCTCTTCGCCCTCATTATGGATAATTGATGCCACTAGAGATTTAGTGTAAATCTTTTTACTGGTTCTAAGGCAAAGTCTGCCTTGCCATTTGCTATCGGCCAAATCAGCATAAGTAGACAGTTCAGATGGATCAACACGATCTGTGCTATAAACAATCGTTCTGGCGCGAACAGAAAGGCCTGCCCATAAGCCCTCAGGATCTCTTAAATAAGATGGAATATTATTTTGAAGTGTGTCCGTCAATACGGGGCGAAAAACATCTTGTGTACCCGCATACCAAAGGTCACCAGCATCAACCGTCATAAACATATCAGCCGGCGTATTTTTACCCTCTAATTTCATGCGCTCAATCAAGTCACCACCTTTGCCCGTGAGGTAATTAACTTCAATGCCAGTATCTTTAGTGAACTGTTTAAATAAAGGCTGAATCAAATGTTCTTTTCTTGAGCTATAAACGGTGACTGTGTCGTCCGTTGCAGCTTGAATTTTAGTTATTGAACCCACTGCGAGGGTTGCAAGTGCCAAAATAGACACGATAATACGTTTTGTAAACACTGGTTTTTCCTGTGTAAATAAGTAGTTTAATTGCAAATGATAATCAATATCATTAGCATATGATACACAGTATCAATTAACATGCAACTTTTTTTTGTCAATCTGACCAATTTTATCGGCAAAACTTTCAGCTTCATTTTGGTCGTGCGTTACCAAGATTGAGGTAACCCCTTCTTTCTTTAAAATCTCTCTTACTTCCTTAACTAATTGGTCCCGATGAGACTTATCTAAACTTGAAAAAGGCTCATCTAATAATAGTAATTTTGGTGAAGTTGCAAGAGATCTAGCCAAGCAAACCCGTTGTTGTTCGCCACCGGAAAGCTGATGTGGGTATTTTTTTTCAATCCCTTCAAGGCAGATTAATTGCAGCAATTCGCTAACTTTTTTTACCTTGTTTTCTTTGCTTAAGTCATTGATTCCAAAACAAATATTTTGAAAAACAGTCATGTGTGGGAATAATGCGTAATCCTGAAAAACCATGCCAATTTCTCTTTGCTCTGGTCGTACTTGATGCGTCCCGTTACTACTTAGGTCATGACCATCCAATACAACGGTGCCACTCTGAGCCGATTCCAGTCCAGCAATAAAACGCAGTGCCGAACTTTTGCCGCTGCCACTGTCACCAAGTAATGCAAAAATATCGCCACTTTCAAGCACAAGATTAAAACCTTCTAAGACTTGATTGTCATCAAATGAAATTGTTAGATCAGAAACGCTTAACATGCTAAATACAAATAGTAATGATTCTCATTATTATATAAGAAAAACTTTTTTTTGCAATATCTACCTAATTAATCATTGTAGAGTTTGACTGTAAGGACTAAACAGATAACATAAAATAACCATCATGGATTCTATCAGTCGCAGCAAAGTCAGCCAAAAAGTCACTCTCGTCGGAGCGGTAATCGATTTTTTACTGTCTGTTCTGAAAATCGTTGTCGGCTTTATTGGCAATTCAGGGGCGCTGATTGCAGACGGTATCCACTCATTTTCTGACTTGCTATCCGATTGGGTTGTTTGGTATGCCGCCAAACACGCAGGAGAGGCACCTGATGCCGAACACCCTTACGGCCATGAAAGATTTGAGACGGTTGCCACATTGGGGCTTAGTATTTTTCTTGCCATTATTGGTACAGGTATTATTTTTGACGCTGCACAGCGTCTATCAGACACAGGGGAATTAACCCACACCCCTTGGTTACTTGCTGTTGCCGCCCTTTCGATTGTCAGCAAAGAGGCTTTGTATTGGTATACAGTGATTGTTGCTAGAAAAGTCAAATCAGACATGCTTAAAGCCAATGCTTGGCATCATCGTTCCGATGCATTTTCATCTATTGTGGTGTTGATTGGTATTTATGGCGCGGCTAATGGTTACTTTTATTTAGACTCTATTGCGGCGATTATTGTTGGCCTAATGATTATCTTTATTGCCTGGAAATTGGGCATTGGCGCAACAAAAGAACTGGTAGATACTTCAATCGATGCTAAAGATATTGTAAGGCTACGCACAGCACTCTCTGAAATTCAAGGTGTTAACAGTGTTCACTCTCTTCGCACAAGAAGAAATGGCCACAAGATTTCAGCCGATGTGCATGTACAAGTAAACCCATTTTTATCGGTTAGTGAAGGGCATATCATCAGTGTCAGTGTTGAGCGTGTTGCCCAAGACTGTGTTGAAGGTCTTAGTGACGTAACTGTTCATATCGACCCAGAGGACGATGATGACGAAAACACTCCTTATGAAGATTTGCCTGAACGTGCCCAAGCGAGAAGAATTTTGCAACAAGCACTAAAACTTGAACAATGCGAATACGAGATCGAGCGCACACAACTGCATTATCTCGATGGCAAAATTTTGGTGGATTTCTTTCTATCCCTTGACTATCTACAAACTGTCGATGCTGGGGAAATTAACAATCAGCTGTCGAGCATTGTTGGTCAGCTACCTGGTTTTGGTGAAGTGAAAGTATATTTTAGCTAGAAACTATACTATAGCGCGTGGTAAGCGTGACAAATAGCACCAGCTAATGCGTCCGCGGCATCCGCTTGCGGCGCTTTATTCAGCTTTAATAATTGTTGCACCATAAAAGAGACCTGATCTTTTCCTGCGTGCCCATTACCAACAATCGCCTTTTTTATTTGATTTGGACTGTAATCAACAATCGGTAAATCTTGAGTGCCAACCGCTGAAATAATAGCACCTCTGGCATGACCTAGTTTGATAGCTGCATCAGGATTAGGTCGATCTGGGCGCATAAAGGCTCTCTCAATCACCACAATATCCACTTCGTTTTTTTCGAGTATTTCTTTAATGCCTTTAAAAATCGTAATGATGCGCTCATTGAAATCACCTTGGGTCCGAATGCAACCACTGGTGACGTAATTAAACTTAAGTTTGTTTGCAGTAATAAGGCCAAAACCGGTAATTCTCGAGCCTGGGTCAACACCAAGTATATTCATGGTCGCTATTCTAACAGCTATAATCTGAAACCTTTAGAAAAGACCTCTTCTTATTGTTAAAAGACTAACCCTATGGCTGTTATTGATTTATCGCAACATAACTTTGACGAAACCATTGCTAATAACGAAATCATCATGCTTGATTTTTGGGCGCCTTGGTGCGGACCTTGTCTGCAATTTGCGCCTACTTTTGAGCAAGCTTCAGAACAAATCAACGAGGCAGTATTTGCCAAAGTTAATACGGAAGATGAGCAACTCTTAGCGTCTCGTTTTGCCATTCGATCCATTCCTACACTAATGATTTTTCGCCAAGGCATTAGCATTTTTTCACACTCTGGCACTCTGGCGGTTGCCGATATTAAGGATTTAATTACAAAAGCAAAAAGCCTCGATATGGACGCCGTTAGAAAAGAATTGACCGAAGAAAGTGAATGAAGAAACTAACTAATAAACTGGCTGTATTGCTCTTCTTTAAATCCTACAAAAACTACCCCTTCGCTGACAAGCACCGGGCGTTTTATTAATGTTGGCTGCTCAATTAAAAGCTCAATAGTGATATTGCTTTTCTGCGATTCAGAAAGCGATCGATAAGTGGTTGAACGCTTATTTACTAAGGCCTCCCAACCAATCGACTCAATCCAAGTCTCAATCGTATCAGCAGACAATGGATTTTGTCTAAAATCTATAAATTGATAACTAGTATTGTGAGCACTTAAATACTTGCACGCTTTTTTAACTGTGTCACAATTCTTGATACCATAAATTGTAATTTCATCACTCATAAACCGCCCCTATCGATCGAATGGTGGCTGTTTAAACTTTTTACGCATCCAATTGAGTGCCTTGAACGTAACCTCATTCTCAATAATTTTGTGCTCAAGGCTCTTTTTCCCTGGAAACTCCATCAAAAACAAGCCGACAATAATCGCCAGAATGCCCTGGCCGGGGGTAAATAGCATGACAAACCCCAAAAGAACCAATGCAATTCCTAGAACACTTCTGCCAACAACGGCAATCACGTGGCCAAAATGCTTAATTTCTAATTGATGATATTTTGCATTAGTAAAATAATCGTGCGGAATTTTTGACACTAAGAACGGTGTAAAAATCAAACTAACCACAAAAATCAACGCCGAAGCTGTCACGATGAGGGCAATGTAATCCTCAAATTGAGCGTAGATATCTAGGACAAAATCTAGCATGTTAAAAGAAAGGTAACAGGACCATCATTAACAAGAGATACTTGCATATCAGCGCCAAAAACACCCGATGCGACATCACTATGCCTGGCCTTGAAAGACTCAACCATATAGTCGTATAAATTCTCAGCCTCCACAGGAGGCTTCGCTGTAGAAAATCCCGGCCTTGTGCCAGACTTGGTGTCCGCTGCCAAAGTAAATTGAGAGATGAGCAATACCCCGCCAGCAACATCGCTGACACTTAGATTCATCTTGTCTTGCGAATCAGCAAAGACACGATACGACAGTAATTTATTAATCATCTTGTCTGCTTCAATCAACGTGTCATTTTTCTCAACACCAATAAAAACCAACAAGCCTTGATTAATTGATCCAACAGCAGCACCTTTAACTACAACACTGGCGGATGATACTCTTTGGATTAAGGCTTTCATATTCCCTATCTAGGTCGACAGATATGAGATATCAGCAACAGATAAAAACAGCGCTCTAACACCACCGATCAATGCTAACCTTGTCGCGCGTAGATCTTGATCTTCGGCATTCACCATGACATTGTCAAAGAATGAATCAATCACTCCTTTTAAGCCCACAAGAGAGGTCATAATCGCCCGATAGTCTTTCTGCCCACTCAATTGGTCAGATACAGCTTTGGTAGCCTCAAAAAGAGCAATTTCAGAATCTTCGAGTAGCAAAGATACATCCACCTCAACATCACCTTCACAACCTTTCAACATATTGGCAATGCGCTTATTGGCTTCAATCAAGCTAGCCGACTCACTTTGCTGTGTAAAGGCGTTTAACGCTTCAACTCTTTGATGGAAATCAAGTGGCGATTCAGGACTCACAGCAAGTACTGCTTCAAACACACTGCCATCAACCTTATTGTCTTTGTAATATGCCTTTAAGCGCTCCATCATAAATTGATAAATCTTCGGTGACACGGTTTTATCAACCGAGTCTGTGTGCAAGCTCAAAGACGTTTCGATCAATGCTTTTAAATTTAGCTCAAGCTTTGCCTCAACAAAAATTCTCAACAAGCCAAGCGCTAAACGCCTGAGAGCGTAAGGATCTTTTGAACCAGTTGGTCCTTGACCAATACCAATAATACCGGTGATGGTATCCAATTTATCGGCAATCGCCACCACAAGGCCGCTCGGCGTTGAAGGCAGTGCATCACCTGCAAACCTCGGCTGGTAGTGCTCTTTAATAGCAACTGCTACGGCATCAGGCTCGCCATCATTTTTAGCATAATAACCACCCATCACGCCCTGAAGATCGGCGAACTCGCCCACCATTTCACTCAACAAATCGGCTTTTGCTAATAGACCCGCTCTTGCACAGACATTTGCGTCAACCCCAATCGTATCTGCAATAGTACTGCTCAACTGCTCAATACGTTTTGCTTTGTCGCCCATGGATCCTAACGACTTCATAAATAGCACTTTGTCTAAATCAACAAGTCTATCCTCTAATCGTTTGGCTTTATCTTGCTCCCAGAAAAACTCAGAGTCGGCCAATCGTGGACGAATAACGCGCTCATTGCCGTTAATAATGACGGACAAGTCGCTTGACTCAATATTGGCTACCGATATAAATGCGGGTAGTAAATTACCGCCTGTATCGATCATATGAAAATATTTTTGATGCGATTTCATTGCTGAAATAAGTGCCTCTTCGGGCACGGCTAAAAACTTCTCATCAAAATTCCCTGAAAAGGCTTTCGGGTATTCAACCAGAGCGCACACTTCATCCAGTAGAGACTCATCAATAACCGCCGTTGCATTATTGGCTTTGGCGACTGTGTTGACTTGTTCGCGAATCATTTCCCTACGAGTAACAAAATCTACTTCTATGTGGGCCTTATCTGCCATTATATTTCGATATTCATTGGCATGAGAGACTTCAAATAACTGCTCACCAGTAAAGCGTAAACCTCGCGTCGTATTACCACTATCAAGCCCCATGATATTCGCCGGAACAACAACGTCATCCAACAACATCACCAGCCAATGCACTGGTCGTACAAAAGAATAATCCAAATCACCCCACTGCATCGCACGAGTAATTGGGATATTGTTTATGGCTTTTTCTACGGCGTTTGGTAGAAGTGTTTTTGTCCTCTCGCCGGCTTTTTCAGATTTAAAAAAGTAATACTCTTTATCGCCCAACGGTTGCCTTTCAAGTGCAGAAACATCAACACCATTGGAGCGTGAAAATCCTTCGATAGCCTTCTCTGGTGAACCCACTGCAGGACCTTTACGCTCAATCAGCTGGCTCTCTTGCTCAGATTGTAAATTAGCAATAGAGACAGCTAAGCGTCGAGGAGTACTAAACGCTTTGACCTCACCCATAGTTAAGTCAAGCGATTTAAGCTCAGCAACTAGATTGTCTTTTAGTGCGTTTGAAAGGTTTTTAAGTAGCTTTGGAGGTAACTCCTCCGTGCCCAGTTCCAATAAGAAGTCATGCGTTTTCATGCAGGGTATTTTAGCGTATTGACGATTTTAGATTTATCTAGATATAGCTAAGTTAAAGCAGATATCTTAGCATCAGTTTTTACGAAACTTACCCTAAAGGAGGCTATGCACTGCTATTTGGGTATAAGCCTAAATCTTAAGCGACCCTTATCGAGGTCAATCATCACCGTTTTGCCTTTCAGCTTATCGGGTGTTTGATCAAATTGCTTGTAAACACCACCAATGGAGATTAATTGCGCATCAAAGTTTTGAATGTAGATAGTCGCCGCATCATTTTCAATGCCAGCAATGACTTTTCCGGCCACCGATTGATAAGCCCAAACGCTTTGTTTGGCGACCAACTCACTTTCTTTTTCAGCCACATCAAGCAACACCAAGTCACCCTTATCAACAACAACTTGGTCATCACTGGTGAGTCGATGATTAACAACGGTAGGTGGCACTATTTTTACCACCGTCTTTGGCGCCTGAACCCTTGACTTAGCTTCTTTAATTTTGACTGGTTTTTTTGTGTCTGGAAAATGCGCTAAACCCGAAAAATTGGCAAAATCAATGAGCTCTTGTTTGCTTGAGCGAATACCAATAACAACCACCTGATTTTGCGTCAAAACTTCCAGCATTACCGCCAGTTCGTTAGCTTGAAGCTCGTCACTTTTGACATCAAGAATAACCGGTAAATCTTGCAGATCACTCTTAAAGGGTTTGGATTCTAGTAGAGCCGAAAAA
>JBBWVS010000038.1:0-22944 GCA_050256335.1 Gammaproteobacteria bacterium
AACTTTCAACAAACAGAGTGTATGAGTTAAATTCTGGCACAATGACAACCAACGCATTCCTTTCGACCAGTAGTTATTTAATTGACGGCAACAGCAATCAATCAAGAATTATTGGTGGCTTTGGCGTTGATGCAATATTTCCTTCACAGGGGCAAGCAACACTGTTTGGCAATACAACAAATACCACGTTTACGCCTAGAATTGCCTACCACTTTACCCCGAAAACAGCGCAAGGCTCTATTCCTATTTTTGACACCTCAGACAGGTTTGGTGGCTTGTTGACGTACGACACGCTGTTCGCTGGGCAGAGATATTCAGGCCTTGACAGAATTGCCAACGCCAATGACATTACTGTTGGATTCGAATCAAACTACCTTAACCCTGCGTCTGGTAACAACCTGTTGAATATTAAAGTTGCGCAAAGCTTCTATATTAGCGACCAAGTTGTGAGCGACACTGTTGGCGTGGATTATGAAACGAGAAAACATTTTTCTGATATTGCCGCTTCTGTCGATTTAGCGCTAAACGAATTAAGCCTTAGTAGTGCTATACAATTCAATCCATCAACAACCTCTATCGATAATCGCAAAACTTCTTTAAGTTATAAGACCAATCCTAGAAACTTCATCTCACTTGCTCACGCTAATAACAACACAAATGAGACTCTTGAGCTCTATGGTGCGTACCCAGTGAATGATTCCATTCATTTGTTTGGTGGTATTAAGAGATCGTTAACAACAGGCATTACCGAAAAAGAAACCTCGGGTTTTGCTTATGAGTCGTGCTGCTGGGCTGTCCGTATAGCGCATTTCAAAGAAACAGTTAATGGCGTTTATGACAACAGCACCAACCTTGAATTGGTCTTTAAAGGACTGGGCTCAAGTTCTTCCGACATGCAAAAACGCTTAGAGAAAAACATACCTTACTATCGAGCAGATCTCACCCAATGAGAAAACTCCTAGCACTATTATTGTGCGCACAGTTTGGATCTGTATTTGCGGCAAACAGTATACTTGCCATTGTTAATGACAATATCATTACCATGGCATCTCTTGAGCAACAACTTAGCACAGTCAACTCATTTGATGAAAAAATGGCGGTCATCGATCAACAAATTGACAATCTTTTAATTCAAGAAAAAATAGTCAAATTGGGCATTACACCGACGCAACAATCAATTGATGCAGCGGTTGTGCAAATAGCGCAAAACAACAACATGACTAATGAGCAACTTAGAGCTCACCCGCAATTCCCTACATTTCTTCAGCAAATTATCAGCCAACTTGCCGTTAGTACATTACAACAAAGTGTCATCCAAGGAATGACAATTAATTTAACCGATGAAGAAATTAAAGTTAATTGTCACAGCAATGCAGCCAAAAACAACACCAGACAAATCAGAGTTGCGCAAATAATCATTACCGAACTTGCAGATGTCGACAATCAAGAAGTTGCTGTGAAAGAGCTTCTCAATAAGCTTGCAATGCATGTAAAAAAAGGCGCCTCATTTTATGATTTTGCAAAACTGCACTCACAAGACCCGTCCTACGCTCAAGGAGGCTTGTCTGACTGGATAACCATCGAGGGTGAAAATCTTGCCTTTTTTGACAAATTGAAAGAAGGTGAAGTGTCTGATATTTACAATTCAAATTCTGGATGGGCAATAGCAATTAAAGCCGATGAGCGCTATATTGACTCCAATCTCGAAGCCTGCAAACAACAAATGATCAATAGCAAAGCGACGCAACACTATCTTGACTGGGTTGAAGAACTCAGGAGCTCTGCTTATATCGAAATATACTCAGACAAGCTCTAGTCAACAATGTCGAAAACGATCCAAATATACGGCTTCCACGGTATTGAAGCACAGCTTAACGCCAATCCTGAGTGTGTTTTAAAAGTAACTCTTCAATCTGGCAGAGAGGATCGCCGAATGTCTGCAGTTGTTGCTCAACTTGACGCACATCAAATCAACTATTCCTACATCGACAAAACCAAGCTGGATCGTCTGACAAAAGATGAGGCTCATCAAGGCATTATTGCTGACATTGTCTTGCCACCTCTACCCGGTCAAGATGCGCTACTCAAATTTGTTGAAAGCTTAGACACTAACCCACTCTTGCTGATGTTGGACTCCATCCAAGATCCGAGAAACCTTGGGGCGTGCCTGCGAAGCGCCAATGCAGCTGGTGTTGACTGCGTGATAATCAACAAAGATGGCTCAGCACCAATCAATGCCTTGGTACACAAAGCCTCTGCAGGTGCCCTAAATCAGCTCAAGGTTTTTCAGGTGACCAACTTAGTGAGAACTATTAAAGCATTGCAAGATTTGTCACTGTGGGTTGTTGGTCTTGATGGTGAGACGAAGACCTCACTCTATCAACTCAATCTGTCGGAACCCAGTGTGTTAGTCATGGGCACTGAAGGTAAGGGACTTAGGAAACTGGTAAAAAACACTTGTGACCAATTGGTCAAAATTCCAATGCATGGTAATGTTGAGAGTCTCAACGTTTCTGTGGCGACAGGAATTGCGCTTTTCGAAGCAACTAGACAACGTCAAAGTTATTAACCTGAGAATTTCTCTCGTTAAACAACCAGTAGAGCTAAAAAATATGCCTTGTAAAATAATAAATCTCACGATCAACTCTAAAATGATTTACACAAGGGTCTCAACTAATTGAAAAGTTTCTGGTAAAATACTCTCGCTTTAGAAAAGCAAATATAAGTGGGCTAGCATGAAGCCGCCAGAACTACTAAAACTGTTTAACTTTGCAAGGAAAGAGTTGATCTTTTCTGGGGAATACCAAATTATGGATTTTCCAGAACTTGAAAAGATTGCAAGCAACAAATCAGATAAAGTCAAAGTGTCATTGTCCTTTTCATTTGAAAATGATAGAACACCTTGTCTTAACGGGGTAATTTCACTAGACATAGCACTTTCATGTCAGCGCTGCCTTGAAGATATTATTCTAGATTTAAACGTTGAGTTTAATTTAGGATTTGTACAAAATGAAGGCCAAGGCGCAGGATTGGATTCACGCTTTGAGTTGTATGTGACTGAGGCTGAAGAATTATCAACAATTGCGTTGATTTCAGACGAGGTCTTGTTGGCGATACCAATGGTATCTTTGCACAATTTTGATTGTGCAACATATAAAGATACAGAACAGGTAGTTGAGCAAAAGAAACAAAATCCTTTTGCAATGCTAAAAGATATTCAAATAGCCGATGGGGGCGAGGAGTAAGAAATGGCAGTACAAAAAAGTAGAAAAACACCTTCGAAGAGAGGTATGCGTCGTTCACATAATGCACTAAAAAACCCTGCATTATCAGAAGATCAAGAAACTGGTGAAACTCACTTGCGTCATCACATCACTGCTGATGGTTATTACCGTGGCAAACAAGTGATCAAGTCAGTTGTTGAAGACATCGAAGAAGTAGAAGCTTAACTACAGAAACTATGACAACTAAGGTATCAATTGATGCCTCCGGCGGTGACTTTGGTTTTCCCGTCACCATTGAAGCTGGACTGAATGCGCTAAGCTTATATAGTGACTTGTGCTTGAATTTCGTCGGTGACGAATCGGGCATTCAGCAAGAACTGGAAAAACACGCCAAATATAAGTCACTTATAGAGCGCATCAGCATCACCCATGCCAGTGAAGTTATTGACATGGGTGAAGCACCTTCGCATGCGCTGCGACGCAAAAAAGACTCGTCAATGCGAGTGGCTATCAACCTTGTCCACGACAAGACGGTTGACGCCTGTGTAAGCGCTGGCAATACCGGTGCTTTAATGGCAATATCCCGCTTCGTCTTAAAAACCATTAGTGGCGTTGACCGGCCGGCCATTATGGCCAACCTCCCTACCTACACAGGTCATACACACATGCTTGACGTAGGTGCAAATATCGACTCAAAACCAGAGACTTTATTGCAATTTGCAATTATGGGTGCAATTGCAGTGCAACACACTGAAGAAATTTCAAAACCAACAATTGGCTTACTTAATGTCGGTGTAGAAGACATGAAAGGCAATGAAAAAATTCAAGATACCGCCTCACTTCTTAAAAAATCCTCACTTAATTATGTAGGATTTGTCGAAGGAGACGATATCTACAAAGGCACCGTTGATGTCGTTGTATGCGATGGCTTTGAAGGAAATATTGCCTTGAAAGCTAGCGAAGGCGTTGCCAGCATGATGTCGCACTTTCTCAAGCGATCTTTTAAGAGAAACGTAATAACAAAACTTATTGCGCTAATTGCCAGCCCAGTGATGAAAGATTTCAAATCGCGTGTAGACCCTGGTCAGTACAATGGCGCAAGTTTACTAGGACTCAAAGGTGTGGTCATTAAAAGCCATGGCGGTGCAGATACGGAGTCTTATCTACAAGCGATTAAGTTGGCCTATTTAGAGGCACATGCTAAAATTACGGATAGGATTTCAGATCAATTAACGCGCGAGCTGGAACAACACAAAAACAACTAATTAATGAAAAAGTTTGCACGAATCATAGGCACTGGCAGTTACTTACCTCCAAAAGTAGTAACGAACCACGACCTTGAAAAAACACTAGACACAAACGATGAATGGATTGTTGCCAGAACAGGCATCAGTGAGCGTAGAATCGTTGAAGAGCAAGGCACTTGTGACCTTGCCCTCGAGGCCAGTATTAAGGCCCTAAAAATGGCAAATATTGACGCCAGCGAGTTGGATTTGATTCTCCTTGCAACCACGACGCCAGATAAAATTTTCCCTGCAACAGCAACCATGCTGCAAAACCAGATTGGTGCTTCTTGCCCTGCTTTTGACCTGCAGGCAGTCTGTGCGGGGTTTGTCTTCGCAATGACAACAGCACAACAATACATTGAAAACGGCAGTGCAAAAAAAGTACTGGTCGTAGGCAGTGAAACAATGTCAAAAATTGTTGACTGGAGTGACCGAAGCTCTGCAATTTTATTCGGTGACGGTGCAGGTGCTGTTATCCTAAGTGCTGACGATGAAACAGGCATTCTTCACTCAAAAATCCACAGTGACGGCAGTTTTCTTACGTCGCTACAAACAAGCAATAATCGCATCAATGAACTTGGTTTTATTCAAATGGCAGGAAACGAGGTTTTTAAAATCGCCGTTAACCGGTTGTCGAGTTTAGCCGAAACAACATTGAAAGAATGCAATATGTCGGTTGATGATTTAACTTGGATGATACCCCACCAAGCTAATATTCGCATCATTACCGCGGTTGCAAAAAAAGTTAAACTGCCAATGGAAAAGGTGGTGATTACTGTAGGCAAGCACGGCAATACCTCTGCAGCATCAATTCCTCTTGCGCTTGACGTTGCGGTACGTGATGGACGCATTAAAAAAGGCGACAAACTCATACTCGAGGGTATTGGTGGCGGTTTTAGCTGGGGCGGACTGTTGATCGAATACTAAAACTTAGAACGTTCGCGACATCAACTTTTCAGTCAACTCTCTAAGAGGTGACTCATCAACACTCAGTTGTGAAATACGCTCACTCGCTTTTTCATAAAGCGATTGGTAAATCTTTCTCGACTCATCCATGCCAAGCAATGATGGGAACGTAGGCTTGCCCTTCTCGGCGTCAGAATTTTGTCTTTTACCGAGCACAGCGTCAGGTGTCGACACATCTAACACGTCATCCTGAACCTGATAAGCGAGACCAATGTCTTGTGAAAAAGAGTCTAATATTAACTCATCCTCTCTGCTTAATTTAGGATGAAGGCTAGCACCCAACATAACGGCACACTGCAAAAGCGCACCCGTTTTCTTACGGTGCATTGAGTACAGCAGCTCAATTTCTACATTTTTTGAAACGATAGATAAATCAATGGATTGGCCCTCGGCCATTGCAAAAGCAGCTCTTGAAAGCTGCTGCACTATGTTAACTCGTATCTGTGGATCAATACTGTCATTCTTTGTCAGCACATCGAAGGCCAATGCCTGCAGAGCGTCGCCAGCCAGAATAGCTTGACCCTCTCCAAATCGCGTGTGGTTGGCAGGCTGATTATGTCGCATATCATCATCGTCCATCGCTGGCAAATCATCGTGAATAAGTGAGTATATGTGAATGAGCTCAACAGCACAAGCGCACGAATCAGCTTGAGCTAAATCCACGCCAAATACGCTGGCAGTGGTGTAGGTTAATATCGGTCTAAATCGCTTACCACGCGCCAAAACACTGTAGCGCATATTCTCACTTAGTGGGCTGTTTTGACTTAGATGAGCATCAAGACAACTGTTAACGCGGGCTCTGTAGTTATTCAAGGCCATCGAATGGTTTTTCCGAGCTGTAGTCGTCGCTCTCGCTCAGTACAGAAACCCGTTGTTCGGCATCGCTGAGCGCCGTATGGCATTGGCGATGAAGTTTAACGCCTTTTTCAAAATATTTTAGAGAATCCTCAAGACTCAAATCGCCAGATTCCATTTTACTAATAATCGACTCCAGTTCGCTTAAGCCCTTATTAAAATCAAATTTATTAGCCATTATTTTCTCCATTAATCCGCAGCTTTACTGAGGACTTTATCCATCCAAGCACTCGGGAGTATTCTACCTAAAATTGCAAATAGCTTGGTGGGAAAGGTCACTCGATAGCGCAACTTTGGCGACTTTGACTCTAATGCGTGCAACACAGGTTTTAAAACCGCTTCGGGCCCCAGGGTGAACTGAGCATTATTTGGTGAGTTAAGCCGTTTAATCATCTTCTTGTAATCTTGGCGATAATCACTGCCTTCAAGGTCAACATGCTTTTGAAAAGCTAAATAAGCATTTTTTCTAAAATCGGACTCAATCGGCCCAGGTTGGACCAAAGAAAATTTAATATTGGTATGGCGAAGTTCAAGCCTTAACGTGTCAACTAAACCCTCTACGGCAAACTTTGAAGCGATATAAGGACCCCTAAATGGCAGGGCAACAAAGCCCAACACCGAACTGATATAAATCACACGTCCATTATTGTACTTTTTCATCGACGGCAAAATCAAATTGGTCAATTCGTGCCAGCCAAAAAAGTTTGCTTGGAATTGCTCTTCCATAGCTGCACGCGAAATATCCTCCAATGCGCCAGCTTGGCCGTATGCACCGTTGTTAATTAAGGCATACAGAAGCTCGGTTTTCTGAAAAAGTACTCTTACAGCGCTATTTATAGAGTCTGAAGAGGATAAATCAAGCAATAATGATTCAAAACCTTCAGCTTCGAGTTTTTTAACATCGACTTCTTTTCTGGTGCTGGCAAAGACTCGATAACCCTGATTTCTAAGGCCGCGTGCAAGATGCAACCCTATACCAGTTGAGCAGCCAGTAATCAAAATGGATTTTACTTCTGCAGTTGAGTCCATCGATCTGCCCTCTCTTTTAATTCTGGATTAATGCTCTCAGAACGTAAAACCAAAAAATCATAAGCCATTCTAAATCGTGGGTGCGCAATCATCTCTGTCTCTTTTTTGGGATGACAGTTTTCAAGTTTGTGTTGCATTAACCACGTGTCTCGTACTCGAGCAGAAAGCCACTTAGGCATCATCACTTGCTCAACCTGCTTTTTGACTACGTCTTCTGCCGCCTGATTCATTGCCAGAAACCTTGATTTTTTCTTTTTACTGAGCTGTTCAAATCGTTTATTTTGCGCACTCCATAGGAAAACAGCGAATAAAAAAGCGGGCGTTACAGACTTGCCCGCTTTGATTCTCTCAGAGGTGTTAATTAGGGCAAGCTCAATAAAAGGCGTACTCACAGTTTGTTGGAAAAGTTGTTTTAACAAACCAAGCTTTTCAAGTTGTTGAAAAACCTCAAGACCTTTCTCGTTATGAAAAAGTTTAATGCATTCATCAAACAACCTAGCCGGTGGAATGTTGGCAAGCAAACACGCTTGTTTTTCAATCGCCTTTAGAATATCTTCTGACAGACTTGCGCCTAACTTGACTTGGAAGCGTACAGCACGAATCATGCGCACCGGATCCTCTTCAAAGCGCTCAAGAGGATTTCCAATCATTTTTATATGACCGGCTTTTAGATCCTGAAGCCCACCAACATAGTCAATAACTTCTTCTTTGGCTGTATCGTAATATAGGGCATTAACGGTAAAATCACGACGAAATGCATCTTCTTCAAGAGAACCGTAGAGATTATCTCTAACAACACCATTACTACTCGTCTGTACCTTACCTGCGCGAAATGTCGCCACCTCAAGAAATTTTCTTGCGGAAATCATAACATGCAGCAGACGAAAGCGTCTACCAATTAATCTAGAGCGCCTAAAAAGTTTGTGAGCCTGCTCAGGCGTTGCGCTTGTCGCAATATCAAAATCTTTAGGATGGTATCCAAGCAACAAATCACGGATACAACCACCCACAAGATAAGTTTCAAAGCCAGCCTTTGTTAAAGTACTGACAACCTTGAGGGCATCTTTATCTAATAATTGTTTGTCAAATCGTAACGTTTGACGGACTGGCTTCATAGGCAAACAGCTTCTTTTGCTGTCCAATTAGAACACTTATGCTCGACGACCACGGTTGTATAAATACCGCCTCGAACATTAAATATTGCCTCTAAACGCATAAATCTGGGTTCTGTTGCCGCGACCAAGTCACTAAGAATCTTGTTGGTCACTGCTTCATGAAAACAACCTTCGTCTCTAAAAGACCAAATGTAGTTTTTAAGCGCTTTTAACTCAAGACAACGCTCATCAGCGATATACTCAAGGTTCAAAACGGCAAAATCAGGCTGGCCAGTCATTGGGCATAAACAGGTAAATTCTGGCATATCGATACGGATTACGTAATCTCGCTCGGGATTAGGGTTTTCAAAAGTCTCTAAACTCTTACTGGGTAAACTAGGCATTACTCTTCTCTTTTGTATAAAAATGGGCTATTTTATCAAGATACACCGACAGCTTTCCGTGTCTATACTGATAAAGGATAATTGTCAAAACAACAACCAACAAATGAATCCACCAGAGGCCGATCCAGGCATCAATCTCACCACGCTCAAGCGCGCCTTTGGCCATCAACAGGCCGTTATTGTACAACATAAAAATCACCACACCAATTAATAAGCCGACACTCTTCCCGCCTCTGGGAGATGCCTTACCTAGCAACACGCCGAGAGCTGAAAGAATGAGTACGCTAAGCGGTTGCGATAAGCGCCACTGCAGTTCAGCAGCAGCGATGTTACCTTCCTGG
Source organism: Gammaproteobacteria bacterium (assembly GCA_050256335.1). GTDB lineage: Bacteria > Pseudomonadota > Gammaproteobacteria > PS1 > Pseudothioglobaceae > Pseudothioglobus. Next base: position 9,200 of record JBBWVS010000038.1, read on the forward strand.
GACAAAAGATCGAGTGTCGATCGACCCTCAATTTTGGTGTATATAATCTCTGTTTTTTGAGTCTCACCTGAAATAATCTGTAAATCGTATTGATCAAACTTTAGGATACTTTTATTTTTGTTGCTTGGAATACCTTGATAGCGTATACCATCTTTAAGACGTAAATACACACTATGAGTATCAGGATCTGTATATTTTGTTGCTTCGGAAGCCAAAACAATCAAAGGTCTACCTTTGGCGGAGGCGTAAATAAAGATTTCCTCCATATTTTGCTCTTGGACATCATCGGGTGTTGAGGATTCGGAGGCGTAAAAGACAATCTCGCCGTCCTTAAACTCTTGAAACTCACCCTCTTTAATAAAAGAGAACTCAGAGGCGTTTTTGGTCTCTTCAACAAGTAGATTTTTCTGCTCTTTGGCCCATGGCACTGCAGAAATTGTTAAAAACAAGATAAATAGAGTAGCCAAAACAACAACCGGCTGAATAAAGACCATAAAATGTTTGTCACCCAAACCCAGTGAATTAAGCACGATAGCTTCCGAATTCTTATACAACTGGGAAACCGCAAGAATAATCGCCAAAAACAGGGATAGAGAAAAGATAAGGGGTACATCCCTGATCATATTGAATCCAATGAGTGGCATCAATTCTTGAATGAGTACGCCTTGGCGACCACTCTCCTTCACCACCAAAACAAACTGATTACCAAAGACAACCAAACCAATGATAAAGATCATGGCAAAAAACAGCACGCTCACATTGCGCATCATGTACCTTGCTATGCGACTATTTTGGTACTGAAAAATTCTGAGAAGATTCGTTTTCATAATTGAATAGAATCAGTATAGCAAATTATTATTTCTTTTGTTTCATTGAGTCAAAGAACTCATTGTTAGTCTTAGAGAACCTTAATCTTTCAATCAAGAATTCTGCAGCATCAACGGTGTCCATTGGGTGCAGGATTTTTCGTAAAATCCACATTTTTTGCAGTTCTTGCTCATCGGTAATCAATTCTTCACGGCGAGTACCTGAGGCATTAATATTAATTGCTGGGAAAATACGTTTTTCAGACAAACGACGGTCAAGGTGTAACTCCATATTACCCGTACCCTTGAATTCTTGGTAGATTACTTCGTCCATTTTTGATCCAGTATCTACTAATGCAGTGGCGATAATAGTAATACTGCCACCGTTCTCGATGTTTCGAGCGGCGCCAAAAAAGCGTTTTGGTCTTTGCAATGCATTAGCGTCAACACCGCCGGTCAACACTTTGCCAGAAGAAGGCGCAACAGTATTGTAGGCTCTTGCTAAACGCGTGATCGAGTCAAGAAGAATGATGACATCCTTGCCTTGTTCGGCACGTCTTTTAGCTTTTTCGATGACCATTTCAGCAACCTGAACATGGCGCTTTGCAGACTCGTCAAAAGTAGAAGAAATCACTTCACCCCTAACCGAACGCTCCATTTCAGTCACCTCTTCGGGGCGCTCATCAATGAGCAATACAATCAATTCACAGTTTGGATGGTTGATGGCAATCGATGATGCAATATTTTGCATAATCATCGTTTTACCGGCTTTAGGTGGCGCAACCAACAAACCCCTTTGACCCTTGCCAAATGGTGCAACTAAGTCAATAACCCTAGCGGTAATATCTTCTGTACCACCATTACCAATTTCTAGTTTTAACCTTTCATTTGGATGAAGAGGTGTTAGTGAAGAAAAAGGAATTCTATTTCTAACATTTTCTGGCTTATCATCATTAACTTCTATAACTTTAACTAGAGCAAAATATTTTTCACCTTTTTTTGGTGCACGAATCTTGCCAGTAACCACATCACCTGTTGACAGATTAAATCGTCTGATCTGGTTAGGTGATACGTAAATATCATCGGGGCCAGAAACATACGAATCGTTCGCAGATCTCAGAAAACCATAACCTTCTTGTAAGATATCCAACACACCATCACCAAGAACCTCTTCATCGTTGTCCGCCTTGTGTTTTAGAATTGCAAAAATAAGCGTTTGTTTTTTTGCTCTTGAGATATTCTCAATGCCCATAGATTGGGCCATTTCCATAAGCTCGGCTGGCGTCTGGATTTTAAGGTCGGATAATTTCATAATTGATTTTTAGTGATATTTAGTGATATTTATATTGACGGTTTGTCAAGTGGTGGTTTAATACAGATTGTATTGGGGAGTTGTGCTATTGCCAGCGCAAGTTGCGCTGACAGCGATTGATATTTTAAGTTTTTATTTTAGTAAAGTAAATTAATTTAAGTGAGGCCTTTAGCATAGATTTCTAAATATTGGAATCTATAAATGCACTTAATTCAGCTTTCGATAACGCACCAACCTTGGTAGCTTCAACTGCGCCGTCTTTAAATAAAAGCATAGTAGGGATGCCTCTAATGCCATATTTCGGTGGCGTCTGCACGTTTTCATCGACGTTGACTTTAGCGATAGTTACGCGACCGTCGTATTCATTTGCGATGTCATCTAGAATAGGTGAAAGTGCCTTACAAGGGCCACACCATTCTGCCCAAAAATCTACTAAAACTGGTTGGGATGCATTAATAACGTCAGCATCAAAAGAAGCGTCTGTGACCGCTTTAATTTTGTCGTTCATGATATTTGAAAAGTGAATAGAAAATTTGAATCAAGAGAATTCTTACGCCTATTATATCACCAAACTTACTAAATGCTACTTATTTCAGATGAAGGTCAAAAACAGCAAAAAATTACTGTGCTCTAAGTAATAAAAACCAAGATGAGAGGGATGGTAATAAAAGACAGCGCTGTTTGTAGTGTAATAATAGTTGTCATTAATTCAGCTTCACCGCCTAACTGTTTAGCCAATGTATAAGAGCTGACAGCGGTTGGCACGCAGCCAAATATAACCAAAACAATTTTTTCTGTTGTGTTGAAGTCAAAGTAATCACTGACTAAATAAACAATTAATGGGAAAATTGCCAATTTTAAAACACAAGAGATAACAAGCGGACTCATCTGAATTGATAGATTCCTAATCTTAATGTTTGCTCCCAGACCCAAAAGGAGCACAGGTATGGCACCCAGTCCTAACAGTCGAGTTGTTTCATGAATTATAGGCACATCCTTCGCATTTGCTACCGAGAACACAAAACCTACAATAATTGCCAAAATAAGTGGATTTTTTACCAACTCACCAACAACGCCAGTTAACCTAGGTTTTGCAGTATTAAGTTTGCTTTCCTGCAGGGCAATCACCATAAAAGTCACTATGACAACATTGACAACTGGAATAAGGATGGCCATAAGACTTGTGCCTATTGCCAAGCCTTGGGCGCCAAAGAGGCTGCCAGAGATTGCCAGCGCAATAAAGGCGTTATGTCTAGCGGCACCTTGCATGACCGAACTTGATACTGCGCCCGAGTAGCCACAAATTTTTCCCAGTACAATCGACAACAAAATAACGACAAAAAAACCACCAAGAATAACAACAGCATAACTACCGAAAAGAGCTGGCGAAAAATGAATTTGTGAAATTTCATTAAACAATAATGCCGGCATTAAAATCCAATAAACAAACTTGTCGTTTAGGCTCCAAAAAGCCTCATCCAGTATTTGATTGCGCCTCAACAGATTACCAATAATCATTAGCATGAATATTGGTGCAATGGCAAAAACGACGTCAGTAAACTGTAAGTTCATAGCAATCCTTTATTTGAGTAAGCGCTCAAAGGGCTTTAATATAATCGACGGCCATTTGCAGCCTAGCCAGTGTTCTATTCTTACCAACCAGTTCAGCGCAAACATCAATACTACCCGCTTTACCATCGCCACTCAGTGCCAGTCTAAAGGGTTGCCCCACTTTGCCAAAACCAACGCCCTCTTGCTCACAAACCTCTTGAATTGCGTCGTGGACAGTCTCAGCACTCCAAATACCAAGTCCCGAGAGCTTTAAATGGAGCGCTTCGATAATAGATTGCGACTTACTGCTAAATTGCTTACTGGCTTGCTTTTCATCAAAAGCTGCAAAATCTTGATAAAACATAACGCAACTATCGGCCATTTCCACCAGAGTTTTTGACCTGTCTCGCAACGATTCAACCACATCTCCTATGCTCGGGCCGCAGTTGACGTCGATCGAGCGCCGCTCTAAGTGCCATTGCAAGTGTTGAATCAATTCTGAGATTTCGGTGCTTTTAATATAGGACTGATTTAACCAAATCAGCTTTTCTTGGTTAAAACTCGCAGGCGCTTTGTTGATATTGTCAAGATCGAATAAATCAATCATTTCTTCTAATGAAAAAACCTCTTGATCGCCATGGGACCAGCCCAAACGAACAATGTAGTTAAGCAGTGCTTTTGGTAAAAACCCTTGGTCACGATAAGCCATCACATTAACCGCACCGTGGCGTTTTGATAAGCGTGCACCATCACCACCCAAAATCATCGGCACATGTGCAAAATCTGGTAAATTCCAATTAAGTGCAGTGTATAAATTAATCTGTTTTGGCGTGTTGTTAATGTGGTCATCACCGCGAACAACGCAGTCAATCGCCATATCATGGTCATCAACTACAACCGTTAAATTGTAAGTAGGCGAACCATCGGAACGTGCAATAATTAAATCATCAAGCTCTGAATTAGAGATTTCAATGTCGCCTTTAACATGGTCCCTAAAGGCTACTTTTCCCTCGTCTGGATTGAGAAAACGAATAACACCACTAGATAAATCTTTAGCGCGGCAACAGCCATCGTATTTTGCTTTTTCACCCGCAGCCATTTTATCTTCTCTCAATTTCTCCAGTCGCTCTTTAGAGCATTCACAGTAATACGCCCTGTCATTTTTTAACAACTCATTAATAACTTCTTTATAGCGATCAAAGCGATCGCTTTGATAGATTGGGCCCTCGTCATAGTCAAGGCCAAGCCAATCCATGCCTTGCAATATTGCATCAACGGATGCCTGCGTGGATCGCTCTTTATCTGTATCTTCAATTCTAAGCGTAAATTGTCCATTATTTTTTCTTGCCCAAAGCCATGCAAACAGTGCCGTTCTTGCGCCGCCAATATGAAGATAGCCTGTAGGAGATGGTGCGAATCTGGATTTCATAAAGATTTTTTTTTGAATAAAAATTAAGAAGTATTTTGAATTTATTTCAAGATTTTAGCGGTCTTGAATATTGGTATTTTGCGAGCGTTTACATGCCACCAGTTAAATCAAATGCAGTGTTAATTTTACACTGATATAATTAACTTCCAATAGTCAAATATCTGTAGCATTTCAATGGAATTTACCCAACAAGACGCCAATCACAACTCCATTGTTTCTCACGGCCTCTCGGGCGTAATTTTGGCTCACACAGAGTTAGAAAAACCTTGCTTTATTTCGCCAAGAAATACCGAGGAGCTTTCAATACAATCTGTGGATGAAATTACCAAAGAACTACTCTTCCGTCTTACCTGTCAAGAGCCTCTCGACTTACTCATTATTGGTACAGGAGAACGAGTGATTTTTCTCTCAGCCAAGCAACAAGTTGCACTCAGTGAGCTTGGACTTGGTGTTGAGTGCATGAACAACACTTCCGCCTGTAGTAGCTTTAATTTATTACTCTCAGATGCCCGAGCAGTTGGTTTGTTGATTTTATGATTGCGTATTTATTTAAAAAATTTAAACTTTTTTATCGTTATTTTAAAATTGATACGCCGCTACTATTACTAATAGTCATCATTGCCGCCCTTGGTTTGTTGATTCTCTATAGTAGCTCAGGTGGCTCCTTAAGTCCTGTTTATAGACAATTAACCCACTTAGCTCTGGCAACTGGAGTAATGCTGGTTGTTGCGCAAATACCACCGCTTTATATGAAAAGAGCAGCGCCTATTTTGATGGTTATTGGTATTTTTCTACTGCTTATGGTGTTGTTTTTTGGAAGCTCCGGTGGTGGCGCCCAACGCTGGCTAAACCTTGGTTTAGTTAAATTTCAACCTTCCGAAATGATGAAAGTAATTGTACCCATTGCTATTGCATCTATCCTTTCTGAACGCACCCTACCCCCAAGAGCAGTTCCCACATTAATTTCTTTGGGCGCAATAGCCCTCGTCGTACTACTCATTGCAAAGCAACCGGACCTTGGTACTGCGCTTTTGATTGGCGCCTCGGGCGTCTATGTTTTGTTTTTCTCCGGCGTCAATATCAAGTTGTTAAAAAATTCTTGGCTTAATTTTGGTTTGTTGTTGAGTCTTGCATCGGGCGGGTTGTATATTGCCTGGAATTATTTGTTAATCCCTTATCAAAAAAAACGTATTTTGACTTTGTTTAACCCGGAATCTGACCCGCTTGGATCGGGCTACCATATCCTGCAATCCAAAATTGCCATTGGCTCGGGTGGCCTAACTGGTAAAGGACTGCAACAAGGCTCTCAATCTCAGCTTGATTTTTTACCGGAAGATTCTACTGATTTTATTTTTTCAGTACTGGCAGAAGAGCTGGGATTTATAGGCGTACTCTTGCTACTGCTCATTTACGCCCTGATCATTTATCGTTGTTTCAGTCTTTCACTACGCTGCGAAGATAATTTCTCGAAGCTCTTAGGTGCTAGCTTATCCATGATCTTTTTCACCTATGTCTTTGTTAATATTGGCATGGTTTCTGGTCTACTACCAGTTGTTGGCGTACCCCTACCACTGGTCAGCTACGGCGGCTCATCTTTGATGACATTGATGGCGAGTTTTGGCATTATCATGTCTATTCATAAGCACAAAGGGCCGAGGTATTTACAACGATGAGAGTTGCTTTTATTGCCCTTCTTTTGTTCATCAATACAACAGTCTTTGCTGAGATTTTGCCATCAACACACTTTAAATCCGTGCAAAATTTTATTAATGAAATGGTACAAACACACGGCTTTAATAAATCTGAACTGCAGTTTATTTTTTCAAAAACAAAGCTAAAAAAAGTGGATAAAAGCCAACAAAAGAGTGAGCTTAGTGACACGCAAACCAGTGAAGAAATGAGCTGGGAAAAATATCGATCTATTTTTATTACCGAAGGCAGAATTAATAGAGGTGTGGTTTTTTGGCAAAACAACAAACAAGCACTATTAAAAGCTGAGCGCATTTACGGCGTGCCCAGTGAAATCATCGTTGCCATTCTAGGCATTGAAACCTATTACGGCAAGATACAAGGTAAATACCCCACCCTTAAAACACTTATTGGTAAAGCGTTTGGTACTTCCAATCGTAGAAGCTTCTATCGTGGAGAGTTAGAATCTTTCTTGCTATTAGCCCGAGAAAACACACTACCGCCACTGGCTATTAAAGGCTCTTCAGCAGGCGCGTTAGGCTATGCTCAATTCATTCCCAGCTCTTATCGATATTATGCTGTGGATTTTGATAACGACTTCAGAGTGGACCTATTCAACAACACCCAAGATGCAATCGGCTCAATTGCAAATTATTTGGCTAAGCATAATTGGCAGAAAGACGGAAAGACAGTTGAAATCGTTGAGCTGGATGAGGCTCAGCAATCTCTTGCTCAAACCAAAATTACAAAGCCAACTCAAAGTGCGCAATACTGGCGAGAGCAAGGGCTTAATATAAGCAGCACAATTAATGACGTCGCCAAACTTGCTTTGATTCGCATGCGTGGCGATCAATCAAATCAAACTTGGCTGACTTTCTGGAACTTTTACGCCATTACTCGCTATAATCACGATAACCGCTACGCAATGACTGTTCATCAATTATCAGAGCGATTAATACAAGCATTTACTTCAACTATTTAGAGTTAATTTTCTATGAAATTTCTATCATTCTCTTCCCTATTTAAGACCTTCTTAATTCTTTCTCTAGCAAGCAGCGTTAGTGCAAAAGAACCAAAATTCTACATCCCTGAAGCGCCCACAATCGGCGCTGCCGCTTATATCATTTTGGATCATAACTCCGGGAAAATTATCGCTGAAAATAATTCAGATGAACCAAGAGCGCCAGCAAGTTTGACAAAACTAATGACTTCTTATGTTGTTTTTAAACGCATAAAAGAAGAGTTTATTAGTCTTGATGACGAGGTAAAAATCAGTGAAAAGGCTTGGAAAACTGGCGGCTCTAGAAGCTTCATCGAAGTCAATAAGCTGATTAAACTTGAAGACTTATTAATGGGCATGATCATCCAATCGGGCAATGACGCCTCAGTCGCACTTGCAGAACACGTCGCAGGATCTGAAGGCACCTTTGTACTGTTCATGAATGAGTATGCACTGGATCTTGGCATGGACAATAGCAACTTCGAAAATGCTTCGGGTCTACCACATGAGAATCAGTACACAACAGCGCGCGATACTGCTATTTTGTCATCTGCCATTATTCGTGAGTTTCCAGAATTTTACAAATGGTACAGCCAGAAAGAATTCACCTATAACAACATCAAGCAAAGCAATCGCAATAAACTGCTGTGGTCCGATGCCACTGTTGACGGCCTTAAGACAGGCTACACTGAAAAAGCAGGATACTGTCTTGTGACCAGTGCCAACCGAGTCGGTATGCGTTTGATTTCTGTGGTGCTTGGCTCTGACAGTTCCACGGTGCGTGTATCAGAAACACAAAAATTACTCGACTACGGTTTCCGATTTTTTGAGACGCAATCCATTGATGATGTCTCTCAACAAGTACCGGTGTTTAAATCTGAAAAAAACAGCATTAAAGTAGGCGTTACCAGCTCTTCTTATTTAACCCTGCCTAGAAACCAGTTTAGATACACAACACAAACGATTCATTTAAACAAACAATTAACAGCGCCAATCAAACGGGGTGATGCTGTTGGCGAGCTTGTCCTCAGCTTCAAGGACGAAGTTTTGGCGCGCTTGCCTTTAGTTGCGCTTGAAGACGCCCCTGAATCCGGTTTTTTTGCAAGAATGATCGACTCAATTAAAATGCTCTTCTAAGAGGCTTTATCCATGGTTTATTTAAACGGCAAATTTATCGAAAAAGACAAAGCCTATGTTTCCGTGATGGATAGAGGCTTTCTTTTTGGCGACAGCGTTTACGAAGTCCTTCCTGTATACAAAGGCAATATTTTTTGCATTAAGCCGCATCTTGAGCGACTTAGCGAAAGCTTAAATACAATTAAAATACCCAATCCACACACATTTGAGCAATGGCGGGTAATACTTCAACAACTCATTGACCACCATCCACAGCATGATAACCAGTCCATTTACTTACAAGTAACAAGGGGCTGTGACACAGACAGAAAACATACCTATGGCACACTTAAGCCCACGATTTATATGCAATCAAGCCCTTTTGAAGTTGTCCGTAAAGAGGACTTTCTAACGGGGGTTTCGGCGATAACGCGTGACGATATTCGCTGGAGTCAATGCAATACGAAAGTCACATCTCTTCTTGCAAACATTATGTATGCCCAAGAGGCAAAACAAAACAACGTTGAGGACGTAATTCTTTGTCGTGACAATATCGTCACTGAGTGCTCTAGCTCTAATATCTTTATCGTTAAAAATGGCTGTGTTTACACTCACCCTAAGGGCCCACATATCTTGCCAGGCATCACCCGGGAAGTTGTTTTGGAGTGCGCCAATTATTGCGGCATTAACATCAAAGAAGTCCTTACTTCAAAAGAGGATTTATTTAACGCTGATGAGGTTTGGGTCTCCAGTTCAACACGCGAAGTATTGCCAATCACCAAGATCGACGACGTTTTAATCAACCAAGGCCAAGCGGGGGAATTATGGTCTTTGGTTTACGATCGTTTCCAAGTCGAGAAAAGCTTAAACATTTAATTGATCACTGGTTGATTTTTCTCGCTATTGAGGCGAATCAATTGCAGTAAAATATTGCCTAGTGTCGAGGGTAAACCGACAATGAATAATTATGAACCCCGCCAGGCCCGGAAGGGAGCAACGGTAATAGTTTTTTCTTGTGTTGGATTCTATTCTCGGCACTACTTACACCACAATTGTTAAGTCGACATCCATGAGTGAGCACTACCAAGTTTTAGCGCGAAAATACCGACCTCACACCTTTGAAGAATTGGTTGGTCAAACGCACACTGTTAAAACTCTGGTCAATGCCCTCAATAACAACACCCTCCACCACGGATTTTTATTCACTGGAACAAGGGGTGTGGGTAAAACAACCATTGCTCGTATTTTTGCAAAATCGGTTAATTGCGAACAAGGTATCAGTGCCAATCCGTGCGGAAAATGCGTGACTTGTATAGAAATCGACAAAGGTCAATCGATTGATCTAATTGAGCTGGATGCCGCCTCGCATACAGGTGTGGACCATATGCGTGAAATCTTAGAAAATGCGCAATACCTACCCACCAAGGATCGCTTTAAAATCTACTTAATCGACGAAGTGCACATGCTCTCCAAAAGCAGTTTTAATGCACTGTTAAAAACCCTTGAAGAGCCGCCTGGCCACATTAAATTCTTATTGGCCACGACCGATCCTCAGAAGCTACCCATTACTATTCTATCGCGCTGCCTACAGTTCAACCTGAATAAACTGACACACGGTGAAATTCTGTCACAACTGAAATTCATTATGAAGTCCGAAGATTTGGATTATGAAGAGTCCGCTTTGGCAAAGATTGCTGATTTTGGCAACGGCTCTATGCGTGATGCCCTTAGCCTGCTTGATCAATCGATCTCTTTTGGCAATGGTAGTGTTTTAGAAAAAGACATCAAGGCCATGTTAGGACTCGTGCAACACGATGATATTGTTGAGCTTGCCACTCTTCTTGTTGAAAAAAAACCGGCTGAAATCATTGCTTTTGTTAGAAAGCTCGCCCATCAAGGAGAAAACCTAGGCAACGCACTGAAGGATTTAACCTCTCTCATTCATCAAATATCCATCGCTCAAATCCTGCCTAATGATACCGAGAGCTCCAAGCAAGTACACGCTCTTGCAAGTCAGATTTCTGTTCACGATCTACAACTGTATTACCAAATAGCAATTAACGGTCAGAGAGATCTTATTCACGCACCAAGTGAGCAAGTGGGCTTGGAAATGACGCTGTTAAGAATGATTGCTTTTCATTCTGAGCACGATGGTGAAAAAAAAACTCTAAAAACCAGTCCCACGACTGACAAAAAGACGACGACTACTAAGGTTGCAGTAGAAAATAAAAGCGAGACAAAGCCAACAGCAAAAGATATAACAACTCTCAGCTCATCCAAGGCTATAAAAGACAAAACAGAAATAGAAGCAAAAACTGCGAAAGTCACCACCACTCAATTAGATAAACCGCCAATCAGCAATCAAGCCGATTGGGAGGCTCTCATTCAACAACTGCTTTTTAAAGGTGCGGCAAAAATGTTGGTGAAGAACACACTTTTTACTCAATTTAAAGACGACAAACTAACACTAACACTTGATTCTGGCTTTAGTAATTTATTAACAGCAAACACGCAAAAGGCAATTGAAGTAACGCTTCTAGAGCGCTTTCCTACTATCAGTGTTACCATTGAATCTGGTGAAACAAACAACCAGTCGCTCGCACAAAAAGAAAATGCCGCTGAAAAAGCACTGCGCCAAGAATTAGAGTCAAATTACCTCAATGACCAGGGTGTTCAGGCGCTTGAAAAAGCCCTAAACACCAAAGTTGACGTTAAATCAATCAGACCTTTAGAGGGGGCTAATAATGTTTAAAGGCGGTATGGCTAGCATGATGCAAAAAGCACAGAAAATGCAGTCGGATATGAAGCTTGTACAAGATGAAATAAAGCTTCTAAGTTGTATAGGTGAGTCGGCATCTGGAGGCATAAAGATTACCATTAATGGCCAACATCAAACAACTGCCGTTGAAATTGACAAGGACTTACTGAATGACAAAGAAATGCTTGAAGATTTAGTTATGATAGCAATCAACGATGCCTCATCGCAAGTCAATATAATTTCTGCAGAAAAAATGAAAGGCGTTACCGGTGGACTCGACTTGCCCCTCTAGATCTTGAGACGATTTCGTCACTAGACAACAAGTAGAGTCTCTAAAATTATGCCTTGTAAAATACGAAAAAATTCCACTATCAAACTTAAAATGATTGCTGCAAAGATCTCATTATGATTGAAAAACTAAACAAAGCTTTCTGCGTGCTACCCGGTGTCGGTGCAAAAAGTGCACAACGATTCGTTTACCATCTGCTCGAGCGAAATCGTGAAGGCGGCTTTGAATTAGCCAAAGCACTGGTCGACGCGATGGAGCACGTCAAAAATTGCAGTAGATGCCGCACACTCTCTGAAAAAGAAATCTGCGAGATATGCGCCAACAATATACGAGATGGCTCACAATTATGTATTGTGGAGACGCCCAGCGATATTCATGCCATTGAACAAAGTGGTGTCTACTCTGGCAAGTACTTTGTCCTTAGTGGTTACCTTTCTCCTATTGATGGCATCGGCGCAGCAGAGCTTGGCCTTGATGAGTTGGAAAGTCTGCTTGAAAACGAAGAAATCGGTGAGATTATTCTTGCCACTAACGCCACGATTGAAGGCGAAGTGACCGCTCACTACATCCATAATTTAGCCAAAAAACACAGCATTAACACCACCAGAATTGCTCACGGCATTCCGATTGGTGGCGAGCTTGAATACGCCGACATCAACACCATTGCCCACGCCCTTTCTGGACGAAAATCTTACGATTAATCAAGCCCTAATGCTTTGCGCCTAAAGCGAATCAATACATCCTCGGTATAGCCGTTAGGCTGCTCTTTGCCTTCAAAAACAAGCGCTAAAGACGCCTGATAGGCAAAGCCATCAAAACTTGGTGCCATGTTTTGGTAATTGGGGTCATTCTTGTTTTGCCCATCAACAACGACAGCCATTTCTTCAAAAGCTGAACGCACTTCTTCTTCACAGCAAATGCCATGATGTAGCCAATTGGCCATATGTTGTGAGGAAATGCGCAAAGTAGCACGATCCTCCATTAGACCCACATGGTTGATGTCTTGTACTTTTGAGCAACCTACACCCTGATCAACCCATCTCACCACATAGCCTAGAATGCCCTGTGCGTTATTATGAATCTCATCTGAAATTTCATTTTTTGAAAGGATTTCGGAATTTTTCATTAAGGGTAACTTTAATAAGTCATCTTGGTTAACCTCTAGGCTTTCTTTAAGCTTTTGCTGACAACCATGCACCGAGAAGCGATGATAATGTGTGGCGTGTAACGTAGCAGCAGTCGGCGAAGGCACCCAAGCGCAACTCGCGCCCGCTTCTAAATGCAGCATCTTGGTATCCAGCATGTCTCGCATTAAATCAGGCTGTGCCCACATACCTTTGCCAATCTGGGCGCGCTTGAAAAAACCACTCTGAAGTCCAACACTGACATTGTTTCTTTCATAAGCGTCAAGCCAAGCTTCTTCTTTAATTTCATTTTTACGCCGCATCGGCCCTGCAAGCATCGAAGTGTGGATTTCATCGCCAGTTCTATCTAAAAAACCGGTGTTGATAAAAATAATCCGATTTTTCGCTTCTTTAACACAAGCTTTTAAATTAAGAGTGGTTCGTCGCTCCTCATCCATAATGCCTATTTTTATGGTGTTTTCTTGCAAGTTAAGGGTTTTCTCTACCAATGAGAACAGCTTAACCGTAAAAGCCACTTCCTCAGGGCCGTGCATTTTTGGCTTAACAACATAAAGACTACCATCTTTAGAATTACACCTAGATTGTAAGTCATGAAGACCAGACAAAGTTGTTACCATTACGTCCAGTATTCCTTCGGGAATCGACTTGCC
>JBBWVS010000039.1:0-26294 GCA_050256335.1 Gammaproteobacteria bacterium
GATGCTGAGAACTTCCTTCAAGCCCAACTGAGCAATGATATTACTAAGCTCGATGACAACAGGGTGCAACTGAGTGCCTATTGCCAACACCAAGGAAAAATTTTGGCGTTGTTTTGGGTGATGCGTGATGGTGATGATTTCCTTTTATCGTTTTCGCTTGATTTGCTCGAGGTAATTCTTCCTCGACTTAAGATGTTTGTCTTAATGTCTGATGTGGCGATTGAAGACGTCACCAATGAGTGCACACAAATTGGCTATATTGATGCAGCCCTTGATAACGCTTATCTTATTAATCAGCGTTTATCTGTCGCCGTTGTCGGGAAAGATAATGCCAACAATATTGAATTTTTAAATCAAGATGAATGGATTAAGGTTTGTATTGAGACAGCTTTGCCGGAAGTGGAGCAAGTAACAGCTGAGAAACTTGTACCGCAAATGCTTAACTTGGATATTGATGAAATTGGTGTTAATTTTTCTAAAGGATGTTATCCGGGCCAAGAAGTAGTTGCTAGGCTGCATTATTTAGGTAAAGCAAAGCGACGCTTGTTTGAATTTAAATCAACCGAGCCCTTGTGTGTAGGTGATAGTTTATATTGTGAAAGTTCTAAGTCTGCTAAAGCAAGTGGTATTGTTGTTTCTCAAGTAAAATGTGAGGCTGAATTTTTATGTCTGGCAACACTTGAGGTGGCGCATAAGGACGATCTTATAACCTTGAATAGCGTTGATGGGGCTACTCTTACTCGTATTGAACATGAATAAATTATTTGCATTATTACTATCTTTTTTCCCTATCGTGGCGTTTGCGTCTGTTGGTAGCGAAACATTGGATCTAACCGGCCACTGGGCGGGCTACCTTGCGCTGACCTTATTTGTCATTGCCTATATTTTTGTAATGGTGGAGGAGTTTACCCACTTTAGAAAATCAAAGCCAGTGATTCTTGTTGCTGGTGCTATCTGGGCGGTAATTGCTTGGGTTTATGTCGATCAAGGCCTACCTGATGCTGCTGGAGTAGCGCTTAGACACAATATTCTAGAATATGCTGAGTTGTTCTTGTTCCTTCTTGTGGCGATGACTTATATTGAGGCAATGCGTGAAAGACTGGTATTTGAGCGCCTCAAAGTTTGGCTTATTAACAAAGGTTTTAGCTTTAGACAGCTATTTTGGTTGACGGGTTTTTTAGCATTTTTTATTTCCCCGATTGCAGATAACCTTACAACAGCACTAATTATGGGTGCGGTGGTGATGGCGGTGGGTAGTGGTAATAATCGCTTTATTTCGATCGCTTTTGTCAATATTGTTGTCGCTGCCAATGCCGGTGGTGCATTTAGTCCATTTGGCGATATCACCACCTTAATGGTATGGCAAAAAGGCATTGTTGGTTTCGAGCAGTTCTTTAGTCTCTTTGTTCCTTCACTGGTCAATTTTATTGTGCCAGCGTCTATTATGCATTTTTTCATCAAAAACGAAACGCCAAGTGCGGGCGGACAAAGCGTTACCATTAAAGATGGCGGAGTTGTTATTACGTTTATGTTTTTGCTAACCATTGCCACTGCAGTGAGCTTCCACAGCTTCCTTCATTTACCGCCAGCGATGGGAATGATGACGGGTTTAGGTTATTTAATGGTGGTGAGTTACTTTGTTAAAAAACGTCAGACCGATGAGTTCACTTCAGAGCGTTTTGATGTTTTTCGTAAGATTGCCAACGCAGAGTGGGATACGTTACTGTTCTTTTTTGGCGTAATCATCAGTGTCGGCGGCCTTGGTTTTATGGGTTATTTGGCGCTCGCATCCGAGGCAATGTATATTCAACTTGGCGCAACATACGCCAATATATTGGTGGGTATCCTCTCAGCGATTGTTGATAATATCCCCGTGATGTTTGCTGTTTTGACTATGCAGCCAGATATGTCGCTGGGTCAATGGTTGTTGGTAACGCTAACTGCTGGCGTAGGTGGTAGCTTGCTCTCAATTGGCTCTGCCGCGGGTGTGGCGCTGATGGGTCAGTCAAAAGGTCACTATACTTTTGTCTCGCATCTTAAGTGGATTTGGGCGATTGCACTGGGTTATGGTGCAAGTATTTTGACGCATTTGTGGATTAATCAGGCTTTGATGGATGGCCCAATTCTTTGAGATCTTTGCATGAATTATTTTAATATTTGCTGAGTGATAAAAATGTTTAAGATTTTGATGTTAATAGCATAGGCTATTGATAAGAATTTTTCTACATTTTTTAACGATTTTAGTTTTAGCCCTTTGGAATAGGGTATTTTTTCCTTTTTCCGGCGTTAAATTTCATCACTAGACAACAAGTAGAGTTTCTAAAAATTATGCATTGTAAAATAAATAAATCCTATTATCAAATCATAAAATGATCCATGCAAAGGTCTCTATTCATTGATATTGGTCATTCTGCTATTAAGTGGCGGCTGGCCGATTCGGCTGTCGTTACTCAATCCATAGAGGATTTCTCGCTGGACTCTCTTCCTGAGAACTTAACTGTTTGGTTGAGTTATGTTGCCCACCTTAATATCGTTGAGGTTATTAAGCATCAGTTTTCCTCTTTGGTTATCATTAGAACACCGGCGGAATACAAAACACTCAGTGTCGCTTATCCGATCCCTAGTGAGCTAGGTGTGGACCGATTTTTAGCAATGCTGGGTGCACAGAAGCACCACCCAAATATAAATTTACTTATTATTGATATTGGCAGTGCCCTAACGATTGATGTTGTTGCCGAAACCGGAAAACACCAAGGTGGTTTAATCATGCCTGGGCTTTCTGCGCTTCGTTCTAGCTTTGAAAAATTTGCCACAAACAGTAGCTTAAAGGGTTTTATTGGTCTGCAGAATGCTACAAAAGCGGCTTGGCTTGGCGGTACTGAAAGCATGCTTATTGCAAGTATTAAGACCCAAATTGATGATTTCCTAGATCGTTACACAAATTCAAAAGTCATTCTCACTGGTGGCGGTGCAAAAGACGTGGCTTCAACGATAAATGTGGATGTTGAAGTTTTTGAAAATCTGGTTTTGGATGGTATTGAATACTACGCTCAAACCTCTTCGTAAAGCCATCACTAACAGCACTTCTGAGGCCACGAACAAACCACCCTTTGGGTATAATTCCCACTATTAAATCGAACACTAAATAATTCTTGAAATGAAAGATCATCGCGTATTATCGGGCATGCGACCAACCGGCCGTCTACACTTGGGGCATTATCACGGCGTATTGAAAAATTGGCTACAATTGCAAAATGAGTACGATTCTTACTTTTTTGTTGCCGATTGGCATGCCTTTACCACTCATTATTCAGAAAAAATTGATCTTGAGACGAATGTGTGTGAGATGGTGGTGGATTGGTTAGCTGCCGGCATTAATCCTAATACATCAACGATATTTGTTCAGTCTAAAGTGCCTGAGCACGCAGAACTGCATCTATTGCTCTCCATGTCAACACCGCTGAGCTGGCTGGAGAGAGTGCCGTCTTATAAAGACCAGCAATTAAAACTCAAAACTAAAGATTTGGCAACTTACGGATTTCTTGGCTATCCGTTGTTGCAAAGTGCTGATATTCTTATATATAAGGCAGGTTTGGTGCCTGTGGGTGAGGATCAAGTTGCTCATGTGGAATTGACTCGAGAGGTGGCCCGTCGTTTTAACTATGTTTATGGCCGTGAGGCTGATTTTGAAGAAAAGGCTGAAACTGCCGCCACTAAAATGGGTAAAAAACAAGCGAAACTGTATCGAAGTCTACGGAAAAGTTATCAAGAAACGGGCGACGATGAGGCGCTAATTAGGGCGAAAGCACTCTTGGGTGAGCAACAAAACATTACCTTAGGAGATCGCGAAAGACTGCTTGGTTATATTGAAGGTGTTGGCAGAATCATTTTGCCAGAGCCAGAATCATTGTTGACAAAAGCGTCGAAAATGCCTGGATTAGACGGTCAAAAGATGTCAAAATCCTACAACAATACAATTTCTCTAAGGGATGAGCCAGCTGAAGTTGAGCAAAAAATTAAAAAAATGCCAACCGACCCTGCAAGGGTTAAGCTAACCGACCCTGGTGACCCTGCTAAGTGCCCTGTTTGGCAATTACACGAAGTGTATTCGTCGCAAGAGACGCTTGATTGGGTAGTTGAGGGTTGCACTAAGGCAAAGATGGGTTGCATTGAATGCAAAACACCGTTGATTAAATCTATTGTTGATGAGTTGGGCCCAATGCAAGAACGTATTGCAAAATATCAAGCGGACCCCAACTTGATTCAAGAGATAATCTTTGAAGGCTCTGAACGTGCTCGAACTGTTGCCAAAGAAACCATGGAAGATGTGCGTGAAGCTATGGGCCTTACTTATTAATAATAATTTAAATAATGACTGAAAGAATACAAAAACTAATTGCGAATGCCGGCTATGGCTCAAGACGTTGGGCTGAACGCCTTATTGATCAGGGTAGGGTGACTCTTAACAACAAGGAGGTCAAGCTAGGCGATAAAGGAGTGATTACGGACCAAGTGGCTATTGATGGGCGATTGATTGATCTTAAGCGCTACCATGAAGATGAAACTAAAGTCATTATTCTAAACAAGCAAGCGGGTTATGTTTGTAGTGCAAAAGACGAAGAAGGGCGTAAATCTGTATTTGATCTATTGCCAGAAAACACTCGCTGGGTCATGGTGGGGCGACTCGATATCAGCACTTCAGGTTTGTTATTGTTTACCAATAATGGCGATCTTGCCAATAAATTAATGCATCCAAGTTCTGAAGTTGATAGAGAGTATGCGGTGCGTGTTTTGGGTAAAGTTGAGAACGAGCATATCGAGCAACTTACCGAGGGCATTGAGCTAGAAGACGGCTTCGCTAAATTTCACCGAGTCACCCAAGGCGGTGGCGAAGGTGCTAATCGCTGGTATAAGGTGGTTTTGCGTGAGGGTAGAAAACGTGAAGTCAGACGTTTGTGGGAGGCGCTAGGTTTCAAAGTGTCGAGATTAATTCGCGTACGCTTTGGCGACATCCGCCTACCCGATAATTTACGCGCAAATAGAGTGGAACATCTTAAGCCAAAACAAGTGGAAGCATTGCTTAAATTGGTTAAATTATCCAGCTGATTTGTCGCGATTTTTTAAGTCATTGTAATACGTTTTCAGCTTCATTTTCAACAGCTAAAATCTTTATGCCTTGTGAGATCTTTGCATGAATCATTTTAGATTTGATAGTGGGATTTTTACTATTTTACAAGGTATATTTTTGAAGCTATACTTGTTGTCTAGCGATGAAATTTAACGCTGTAAAATCGAAAAAATCCCTTATCCCAAAGGGCTTAGGCTAAGAATGTTAAAGCTGAGCCAAACAGCAGTCATGCGTTTGTGCGAAACTTATACTCTATGAGTGTAAAAAGCGCAGAAAAATCCGCTAGTGCTATCAATTTCAAATTGTTATACATTTTTTATTCATTATTATCACTCAGCAAATTTTATAATGATTTAAGCAAAGATCTCATCGTATAATAACGCCTTTGTGCCTTATTATTTCCAAGCTTCATGTTAGATTATAAATCCACCTTAAATTTACCCGCGACTGGCTTTCCAATGAAAGCAAATTTGGCCAATCGTGAGGGTGGCTTTTTATCGGATTGGGAGCAAGATAATTTGTACCAACAAATCCGTGATAAATTTAAAGGCAAACCCAAGTTTGTTTTGCACGACGGCCCTCCCTATGCTAATGGCGATATCCATATCGGTCATGCGGTCAACAAAGTCTTAAAAGACATTATTGTCAAAAGTAAAACACTGTCAGGTTTTGATGCGCCCTATGTTCCAGGCTGGGATTGTCACGGTTTGCCAATTGAGCATAATGTTGAAAAAAAGAAAGGCAAGGTTGGTCACAAAATCAATGCTGACGACTTCAGAACGGCTTGTCGTGACTACGCCGACAAGCAAATCGACAAGCAGAGGGCGGATTTTAAGCGCTTAGGTGTATTGGGCGAATGGGACAACCCTTACTTAACAAAAAACTTTAACTACGAAGCGAACATTGTTCGCGCATTAGGGAAAATTGTTGAAAACGGCCACTTATCTAAAGGCAATAAGCCGGTTCATTGGTGTACCGAATGTTCATCTGCTTTGGCTGAGGCGGAGGTTGAATACAAAGACAAAACCTCAGAGGCAATTGATGTTGCTTTTAGGGTTGTTAAAAGTGACGTTATTGCTTTAGATAAGCCAACTTCGGTGGTTATCTGGACAACAACGCCGTGGACTTTGCCCGCTAATGAGGCTGTTGCATTGCATCCTGATCTCGATTATGTTGTTGTTGACACCCCTAATCATTCATATCTTTTGGCCTCTGACTTGCAAGAGGCGGCTATTGAGCGCTTTGGTTTTGATGATGTTGCTGTGCAAAATACGAAATACAAGGGCAGAGAGCTTGAAGGCATGCTACTTCAGCATCCTTTTTTAGAGAGGCAAGTGCCCGTTATTTTGGGCGACCATGTCACTACTGAGGCAGGTACTGGCGCTGTACATACGGCGCCTGCCCATGGTCAAGAAGACTATGCAGTTGGCCTACAGTACAACTTACCGGTTGATTGTCCGGTAGATGGACGAGGTGTGTTTTTTAGTGATGTTGAACACGTAGGCGGCGAGTTTATTTTCAAAGCCAACGCGACGATTATTGAACTGCTCGAGAGCAATAATGCACTGGTCTATCATAATTCTATATCACACTCGTATCCTCATTGTTGGCGCCATAAAACGCCGGTAATTTTTAGAGCGACTCCACAGTGGTTTATCTCGATGACCAAAAACGGCCTAAGAGAGATGGTAAACGCTGAAATTCCAAATGTTAAGTGGATTCCGGATTGGGGTCAAAAGCGTATTGAACTAATGGTGAATGGTCGCCCTGATTGGTGTATTTCCCGCCAAAGATTTTGGGGTGCGCCAATTACCTTGTTTGTGCATAAGCAAACAGGTGAGCTGCATCCAGATACTCAATCATTGTTTGAAGTGGTTGCTAAAAAAATTGAAAAAGACGGCATTGACGCGTGGTTTACATTAGACATTGCCGATGTACTTGGCGAAGAGGCTTCTGCATATGAAAAAACCACCGATACGCTTGATGTTTGGTTTGATTCTGGCGTTAGCCATTACGCGGTTTTAAGAACTCGAGATTATTTGACGGATGTTGCCGACCTATATTTAGAGGGTTCGGATCAGCACCGTGGCTGGTTTCAGTCGTCTCTTATTACTTCCTGTGCGATTCATGGCAAGGCACCATATAAGCAAGTGTTAACACACGGATTTGCGGTTGACCAAAACGGCCACAAGATGAGTAAATCGGTTGGTAATGTCATTCCGCCACAAAAAATTACAAATTCATTGGGCGCAGATATTCTTAGACTGTGGATTGGTAGTACCGATTACTCGGGTGAAATGACCATATCTGATGAAATCTTGAAGCGTAGTGCTGACGCTTATCGCCGTATTCGTAATACGATGCGCTTTATGTTGGCAAATATGGAGGGCTTTGATCCGAGTGGTGACTTGGTGTCCACCAACGATATGTTGGTGTTGGATCGCTGGATTGTTTCTAAAGCGGCAGACTTGCAAACGCAAGTATTGACTGAATACAACGATTACAATTTCCACCACTTGATGAAGCATATTCTGAATTTTTGCACAAATGATCTCGGTGGTTTTTATCTTGATATTATTAAGGATCGCCAGTACACAACGCAGACGAATTCTTTGGCGCGTCGTTCTGCACAAAGTGCGTTGTATCATATCTCGCAGGCGATGGTGCGCTGGCTGGCGCCGGTACTTTCATTCACCGCTGAAGAGATATACCAGCATATGCCCGGTGCAAGCGATAACAGTATTTTCCTAGAGACATGGTACGAGGATCTTGCGGGAGAATACAGCAATCAATCCATTGAAGTGGCAAGGGACATCAATACCCACATTCGCAAGCAATTAGAAGAGATGCGTCGTGATAAAACCATTGGCTCTTCTCTTGATGCAGAAATCGATATTTATTGTGATGACGTGGCATTCCAAGCATTAAGCGAATTGGGTGATGAACTGCGCTTTGTCTTTATTACTTCGGCTGCACGTGTGCATAAAATGTCTGACAAACCAAGCAACGCACTTGAAATCGGCGAATCTCTGGCCATACTGGTGAATAAAAGCGCCCATCAAAAATGTGTTAGATGCTGGCACCATCGCGAGGATGTTGCTCAAAATGATCAACACCCTGAGTTGTGTGGTCGTTGCGTTGAAAATGTTTCTGGTGAGGGCGAAAAGCGAGTTTTTGCATAGTGAGACCTTTGGGATAGGGATTTTTTGCCATTTTCCTGTGTTAAATTTCATCACTAGACAACAAGTAGAGTTTTTAAAATTATGCCTTGTAAAATGAAAAGAAATCTCACTATCAAATCTGAAATGATTACTACAAAGATCTCATAATGACCACTGAGTTAAAAACACTGCATGTAGATTTAGGTGATAAGTCTTACCCGATTTATATTGGTTCTGGACTGTTGTCGGATCAAAGCTATTTGGATAAACATATCCATGGCAAACAGGTGATGATTGTCACCAACACAACGGTCGCTCCTTTGTACTTGCAATCGGTTTGTGAGTTATTGAATGACTATCAAGTTGAAACTACCATCCTGCCGGATGGTGAACAATACAAAACATTGGAGACGCTTAACACTATTTTTGATGTATTATTGGGCGCAAAATTTGATCGAAGTGTCACGTTGATCGCGCTAGGTGGAGGTGTTGTGGGTGACATGACAGGTTTTGCTGCAGCCTCTTATCAGCGCGGTGTTAACTTCATTCAAATACCAACAACTTTGCTTTCGCAGGTGGATTCGAGTGTTGGCGGTAAAACCGGCGTAAATCACGAGCTGGGCAAAAATATGATTGGCGCTTTTCATCAGCCAAAAGCTGTGGTGATTGATATTGATACACTGAACACCCTTGATCAGAGAGAATTTTCAGCTGGCATGGCAGAAGTGATTAAATACGGTTTATTGGGTAATGCGGATTTTTTGCAAGACCTTGAGGCGAATATGGGTAGTTTGATGGATAGAGACGTGGAGCTTATTACTGATGCGGTTTATCGTTCGTGTGAAGACAAGGCAAGAATTGTTGCTGAAGATGAGTTTGAAGCGGGAAAAAGAGCTTTGTTAAATCTAGGTCACACCTTTGGTCACGGTATTGAAAATACACTGGGTTACGGTGTTTATCTCCACGGTGAAGCGGTTTCAGTGGGCATGCTTATGGCGGCCAAACTCTCAGAGCTTGAGGGTGATTTGACCGCTGCTTGTGTACAGAGAGTTGCGCGATTACTAAATCAAGCCAACCTACCGTGTGAAATTAATCAAGAGATTAACGAGGCGCAGTTATTTGCGGCAATGAGTCTTGATAAAAAAGCCATTGATGGCAATATTCGATTGGTTCTTTTGAGAAAACTCGGCGATGCTTATCTTTCTCAAGATTACTCTAGTGATAACTTAAACCAAGTTGTCAGAGATTTTATTGGTTAGAATTCTATATAAATTATGTCCTTAAGTGAACAACAAGTTAAAGAAATAGCCTACTTAGCTCGACTAAGTATTGATGATGGCGAGGTTGAGCAAACAACAGCTGAACTTAATAATATTCTGAATTTGATGGCCGATTTGGCAAAGATTGATACTCAGGGTGTGAGTCCTATGGCGCACCCGCTGAATATGTCACAACGCCTACGAGAAGATGAAGTGAGCGAGACCGATCAATCGCAAGCATTTCTGGCAATAGCGCCGCAAACTGGCAAAGGTCACTTTTTAGTACCGACAGTAATAGAATGACTATGCACAAACTAACCGTTGCCGAATTATCAAAAGGCTTAAAAAACAAAGAATTTTCGTCGGTTGAATTGACCGAGCATTTTTTAGCTCGAATTAACCGGTCCGATCTAAATGCATTTATTACCGTGACCGATGATTTGGCGCTTGACCAAGCAAAAGCGGCAGACGAGAAAATAGCGAATGGTAGTGCCGGCATATTAACGGGTATACCGTACGCCCATAAAGATATTTTTTGCACGACCGGTGTAAAAACCTCAGCGGGTTCTAAAATACTCGATCCATTTATTTCACCGTATGACGCCACAGTAAGTCACAAACTAAATTCAGCGGATATGGTCATGTTGGGTAAGGCCAATATGGATGAATTTGCAATGGGCTCTACCAATGAAAAGTCTTACTACGGTCCTGTGAAAAACCCTTGGGACAAAAACAAAGTACCCGGTGGTTCGTCGGGTGGCTCAGCTGCCGCGGTGGCAGGGCGCTTGTCGCCTTTTGCAACAGGTACAGACACTGGTGGCAGTATTCGCCAACCTGCGAGCTTATGCGGTATTACGGGTATTAAGCCCACTTACGGTAGAGTGTCACGCTATGGCATGATTGCTTATGCCTCTAGTCTTGACCAAGCCGGTCCATTGACACAAACGGCAGAAGACGCTGCTTTGGTGATGAATGTAATGGCGGGTTTTGATGATAAAGACTCCACCAGTATGGATCGAGCAGTGCCCGATTATACTAAAAATTTAGGAAATTCTATTGAAGGCTTGAGAATTGGCCTACCTAAAGAGTTTTTCTCTGACGGCTTGGATAGTGGTGTTGCTGAGACAGTAATGGCTGCCGTTAAAGAATTTGAGGCGATGGGAGCCAGTGTGCAGGAGATCTCTTTACCAAACTCTGCCCATGCGATACCGACCTACTATATTGTGGCGCCATGTGAGTGCTCGTCCAATCTTTCAAGGCTCGACGGCGTTCGCTACGGTTATCGTTGCGAAGATCCTAAAGACCTTGAGGATCTCTATTTACGATCTCGTTCAGAAGGCTTTGGTGCTGAGGTTAAGCGACGTATTATGATTGGCGCGTATGCACTTTCTGCTGGTTATTACGATGCTTATTATTTAAAAGCGCAAAAAGTCCGTCGTTTAATTAGTGAGGATTTCAAAAAAGCCTTTCAAGATGTTGACGTAATTATGGGCCCTGTATCGCCAACAACAGCCTTTGATTTAGGCGCGTTTAAAGATTCTGTTTCTATGTATCTTGCTGATATTTATACACTTTCATTAAATTTAGCGGGTCTTCCAGGAATGAGTATTCCTGCTGGTTTTTCAAACAATATGCCGGTTGGTTTGCAGCTCATTGGTAATTACTGGTCTGAAGAGTTGCTGCTTAATGCAGCGCATCAGTTCCAAGGTCAAACCGATTGGCATGCGCAGATGCCTGAGGGAGTGTAGCATGGCGTGGGAAACAGTCATTGGTTTAGAGATTCACTCTCAACTTAAAACAAAATCTAAGATTTTTTCAGGTGCATCAACAGCTTTTGGCGCAATCCCTAATTCACAAGCTTGTGCAGTTGATTTAGGCCTTCCAGGTGTGTTGCCGGTTCTTAACAAAGAAGCGGTGATCATGGCTATTCGATTTGGCTTGGCAGTGGGCGCTAAAGTTAATAAACGCTCTATTTTTGACCGTAAAAATTACTTTTACCCAGACCTTCCGAAAGGCTATCAAATATCCCAATTTGAATTGCCTGTTGTGGGCGAGGGTGAAATTGAAATCACCACTGAAGACGGTAAAACGAAAAAAGTCGGTATTACCAGAGCACACCTAGAAGAGGATGCTGGAAAATCCATTCATGACCTTTATGATGACTACACTGCGATTGACCTAAATCGTGCGGGCACACCGTTATTGGAAATTGTTTCAGATCCCGATATGAGTAACGCCAAAGAGGCGGTTGCGTATGCTAAGAAAATCCATGCACTGGTGCAGTATATTGGTATTTGTGATGGCAACATGCAAGAGGGCTCTTTCCGTTGTGATGCCAATGTCTCGATTCGTAAAAAAGGTGCGGAAAAACTTGGCACTCGCGCTGAACTGAAAAACATTAATTCTTTTAAGTTTTTAGAAAAAGCCATTAATTTAGAGGTCGAACGCCAGCAAGATATTTTGGAAGAAGGTGGATCGGTGGTACAAGAGACGCGTCTTTATGATTCTGTGAAGAACGAAACACGCTCAATGCGTTCCAAGGAGGAGGCGAACGATTATCGCTACTTCCCCGATCCCGATTTATTACCGGTTGAGGTTGACGATGAACTGCTGGAGCAAATTCGCGCCAATTTACCCGAGCTACCAACTGAGAAAAAACAACGTTTTGTCAGTAAATTAGGTCTTAGTGATTACGACGCCGAAGTGTTGACGTCACAAAAAGCGGTTGCAGATTATTTTGAGGTAATGCTAACCGTAGGCGCCGATTCCAAGCTCTCGGCCAATTGGGTCATGGGAGAGTTGTCGGCGGTACTCAATAAAAACCAAACAGACATTGAAGACTGTCCGGTTTCTGCCGAAGCGTTTGCCGAGCTTGTGATGCGTATTAGCGATGATACAATCTCTGGAAAAATTGCCAAAGATGTCTTTAAAGCGATGTGGCAAGGCGAGGGTAGTGCAGACGAAATTATCGACAGCAAGGGCCTCAAGCAAATGACTGATAGTGGTGCTATTGAAGGCATTATTGATGAGATTATCGCTAATAACGCACCGCAGGTTGAGCAGTATAAAGGTGGCAACACGAAGTTATTAGGATTTTTTGTCGGCCAAGTAATGAAAGCAACTCAGGGTAAAGCTAATCCTAAGCAAGTCAACCAATTATTGAATGAAAAACTCTCTTAAATTTGCCGAGCTAGGTGAAGAGTTTTATTCGATAGTCCAACCTATTAAGCTGGAAAAAAGCCACTTAGTTCACGTCAATGAAGACCTCAAGGCCAGCCTTAAAATAAACCTGAGTGATAGTGAATTACTTAGCGTTTGCGCGGGCGAGAAAAAATTTGGCACAACAAAGCCACTCTCAACCATTTACGCAGGCCATCAATTTGGTTATTTTGTGCCGCAACTCGGCGATGGCCGCTCTTGTCTTATTGGTGAGTCTAATGGCTATGAGTTGTCCCTAAAAGGTGCAGGCACCACGCCTTATTCAAGAGGAGCTGACGGACTTGCTGTACTGAGATCGTCTATTCGCGAATACTTGTGCTCTATTGCCATGGTGGGCTTAAATATCCCAACAACAGAAGCGCTTGCTATTGTTGGTAGTGATACCGATGTGATGCGCGAGCACGTCGAAAGTGCTGCAGTTGTTACTCGAGTGGCGCAAAGCCATATTCGTTTTGGTCATTTTGAATTGTTTGCTTCGCGCTCACAACACTTGGAGGTCAAAAAATTAGCGGATTTTGTTATTGAGAATTATTATCCACAGCTAAAAGGCACAGACTCTTACTTGTCGTTATTCAAAACCGTTGTTTGCACAACGGCGATTACGATTGCACGTTGGCAAGCGCAAGGCTTCTCGCACGGGGTGATGAACAGTGACAACATGTCCATACTAGGCTTAACGATTGACTACGGTCCGTTTGGCTTTATGGAGAAATACAACCCGAGTTTTGTTTGTAATCATTCCGATCACCAGGCACGCTATTCGTTCGAGCGGCAACCGACAGTGGCGTTATGGAATTTGCAGAGGTTGGCCGATGCGCTATCAAGTTTGATTGATAAAGACAAGTTAACTAAGGCCCTAGAAGAATACCAAAAGTTCTTGGTGCAAGAATATACAAGCTTAATGCGCCGTAAACTTGGCTTGGCTGAAGTCATTAAGGGTGACAGTGATTTAATTAATGATTTCTTGCAATTGCTTTACAGTCGTGGCCAGGATTATTCTCGTTCGATGCGCTCGCTATCGCAACAAGGCGTTAACAACTTGGGTGATGCTTTTGATGCTTGGTTTGAGCGTTATGATGAAAGACTGACGAGCGAGACAAGTAGTGTCGATGAGCGAACATTGATGATGAACAGTGTAAACCCAAAATTTATTCTGAGAAATTACCTTGCGGAGGTTGCTATTCGCAAAGCGGAAGACTTGTATCAATACGATGAAATTGATACACTATTCAATTTGTTGAAAACTCCATTTGATGAACATCCAGGTTTTGAGTCTTATACCAATGAAGCGCCAGATTGGGCGAAAAACTTATCGGTAAGCTGTTCGTCTTAGCCAAGCAAAAAGTGAATCAGGCCAATTAAGTTTAGGTCAGAAATCGCTGAAAACCACTCCAATAAGAGCACTACAGGTGGCATAACAATATATTGGAAGCCGCCAATAAACATCAAGCCAATCAGTATAAAAAAGCCGTATTGTTCTATCTGGTTGTATTGGTACGCTAGTCGACCAGGAAGAAGCGCACTAACAACTCTAGAGCCATCTAATGGCGGGATTGGTAGCAGGTTAAACACCGCCAAAACTACATTGATAAAAATGCCCGCGCCGGCCATTTGAATCAATATTTCGGAATTGAATTTAGCCGAGAAACTCAGCACAATTAGCCAACCAATAGCCATCACAATATTGGCTGCAGGGCCAGCGAGAGCAACCAAAATCATATCTCTCTTGGGTGATCTAAGAGCGTTAAAGTTGATAGGGACAGGTTTTGCCCAGCCGAAAATAAATCCGCTTGACATAAGAACCAATGCGGCAGGTATTAAAATGGTACCGATAGGGTCAATGTGCTTAATTGGATTAAGAGTTACTCGTCCCATCATTCTAGCAGTGTGATCGCCAAATAGACTGGCCACCCAGCCGTGTGCCGCCTCATGTAAAGTTATGGCAAATAGTACGGGAATAATCCAAATAAATAAAGTTTGAAAATCAGGCATAAAATTGGGCTTAATGTAAAATTAGCGCATTTGTTGTTAGACTTACCCCATTTTATATGAAAAG
This sequence comes from Gammaproteobacteria bacterium, assembly GCA_050256335.1. Taxonomy (GTDB): domain Bacteria; phylum Pseudomonadota; class Gammaproteobacteria; order PS1; family Pseudothioglobaceae; genus Pseudothioglobus. Next base: position 14,824 of record JBBWVS010000039.1, read on the forward strand.
CAGTGATTTATTAATCCCTACCGTTAAAGAAGCGCCAAACGACGCAAAGATTATCTCTCATCAGTTGATGATTCGTGCCGGCTTGATTTCAAAGTTAGCCTCCGGTCTGTATTCGTACTTGCCGATGGGTCTCCGGGTAGTGAGAAAAGTTGAAAAAATTGTTCGTGAAGAGATGAATAAATCCCTCGCTCAAGAGGTGTTGATGCCTGTTTCTCAGCCGGCAGAGCTATGGCAAGAGTCTGGTAGGTGGGAAGAGTATGGCCCTGAATTGTTGCGTTTTCAAGATAGACACGGTAGAGATTTTTGCATGGGACCTACTCATGAAGAGGTGATTACTAATATTGCTAAGCAGTATCTTCGCAGCTACAAGCAGTTGCCGATGAATTTTTACCAAATTCAAACGAAATTTAGAGATGAGATTCGCCCTCGCTTTGGCGTTATGCGCTCGCGTGAATTTATCATGAAAGACGCCTATTCTTTTCATATCGATGAGGCTTCATTGGCTGAGACTTATCAAGTAATGCACCAAACCTATTGCAATATTTTTGATCGGTTGGGTCTTGATTATCGGTCAGTTTTAGCAGATTCCGGTGCCATTGGTGGTGACAGTTCACATGAATTTCACGTACTGGCAGATTCGGGTGAAGATGCTATTTGTTTCTCAGATGCATCCGATTATGCGGCTAATATTGAGCGCGCTGAAACACTGCCTCAAGGCGACCCGAGTGCACCAACACAAGATTTGACTGTGACTGAAACACCTAATGTTAAGACAATTGATGATGTCTGTGCTTTACTCGGCATTCCATCAAATACGACAATAAAAACATTGGTGGTTGATGGTGAAGAGGGTAATCTAGTCGCACTTGTGCTTCGAGGCGATCATGAGCTTAACGAAGTCAAAGCGGCGAAAATTGACGGTGTTGTCCAACCTCTTGCTATGGCTGATGAGGAGAACGTACAAAAAGCACTAGGTTGTGCTTTTGGCTCAATTGGCGTGGTTAATTCTCCAATTAAGCTTGTTGTTGATTATGCGGCTGCCTGCTTGTCAGATTTTGTTTGCGGTGCTAACGAAGACGACAAACATTTGACAGGCGTTAATTGGCATAGAGACACGCCTGATTTTGTTGCTGCTGATTTGCGCAATATTGTTGCCGGTGACCCTTCGCCTGATGGTATGGGAAAACTAGAGATTAAGCGCGGTATTGAAGTGGGTCATATTTTCCAGTTGGGTACAAAATACTCAGATGCCATGAATGCCAATGTCGTTGGTGAAAATGGTAAGTCGGTTAACATGAATATGGGTTGTTACGGTATTGGTGTCACCCGTGTTGTCGCTGCTAGTATTGAGCAGAACCATGACGATAGAGGTATTATATTTCCAGAGGCTATCGCTCCTTTCCAGTTGGTGATTGTACCGATTAATTACAATAAATCTTCACGAGTGAAAACCTTGGCGGACGATCTTTATCAGCAATGTCTGGATAAAGGTATCGAAGTTCTGCTTGATAATCGAAAAGAAAGACCGGGTATTATGTTTGCCGATTCTGAGCTTTTAGGCATCCCTCATCGAGTGGTTATCAGTGACACGCATGCCGATAATGGCAATGTGGAGTATAAAGCGCGCAACGCCCCTGAGAAAATTGAAGTGATTTATGGTGAGGCTGTTGACTTTATTATCTCGAAACTTAATTCGTGATATTTCTGCAGTATGTAATTCCTCAGCATCTGCTGTCAAAATGTATGCATCGATTTGCAAGAATCGAAATTGTCTGGCGGAAAAACGCTTTTTTGCGCTGGTTTGTTAAAAAATACGGTGTTAATCTAAGCGAAGCTGAAAGAGAAAGAATTGAAGATTATTGCCATATAAACGATTTTTTTACGCGCAGTTTAAAACCAGGCGCTAGGACGATTGCTGATGCAGAAATCGTCTCACCCGTTGACGGTGTCGTCTCTCAGGCGGGCACTATTCACTCTTCAAAAATATTACAAGCAAAAGGACATTATTATTCAGTTCAACAACTGTTAGCTGACGAATATTCAACGCAGTTTGAAAATGGTCAGTTTGCAACGGTTTACCTATCGCCAAAAGATTATCATCGTATTCATATGCCTTTTTCTGGCAAGCTTAAATCGATGAGATATATTCCGGGCGATTTGTTTTCTGTTAATCAAAAGACAGCGAATGCTGTTGATGGATTATTTGCTCGAAATGAACGTTTGGTGTGTTATTTTGAAACGGCTTTTGGTGAGGTGGCTTTTATCTTGGTTGGTGCGATTATGGTTGGCTCGATGGAGGTGGTATGGCAAGGGAAAATAACACCGCCTTATACTAAATCGATTAAAGAATACGACTACAGTACCAAGGACATTACGCTTGATAAAGGTGAGGAGATGGGACGGTTTAACATGGGATCCACCGTCATACTGATATTGTCAGAGGGTGCGCCGAAAATGAACTTGCCGGAGTCACAAAGTCTTAAAATAGGACAATCAATACTTTAACTACTTTGTAGTTTTGGTGATTCGCACCAGCTTCACTCCTTGTTTAGAGACTTGCAAGATTTCAACAATCAGCGTGTCAATTTTAAGACTTAAATTTGATTGAGGTAGACTTTGCAGTTGTTCTAGGATAAGACCGTTAAGGGTATTCGCCTCATCGTGCTGCAAGTTAATATTCAACGCCACATTCAGTTCGCGAATACTGACTCTAGGGTCAATCAAATAACTGCCGTCTTCTTGCAAGCTAATCTCTTCAATAATCTCACTCTGGTTGGAAGTAAATTGGCCAACAATTTCTTCGAGAATATCTTCGAGAGCCACCATGCCGAGTACTTCGCCATATTCGTCTACGACTAACCCTAAGCGTCTTTTTTGAGTTTTAAAGTGCTCTAATTGTGAAGACAGTTTTGTACCTTCAGGTATGAAATAAGGCTGTCGAATAAGTTCTTTGACAGCGTTTAGACTAATCTCTTCTTTGGCATAGAGATTGACAACATCCCTCATGTGAATAGTGCCAATAATGTTGTCTTCGGTGCCGTCAAAAATAAGTAAACGTGTGTGTTGAATGCGTTTGAGCTGCTCGAATAGCTCGTCTTCGTTATTAATATCAACGCTAATAAACTCGTTGTGCGGCACCATGATATCTTCAACTTTGACATTTTCAAGGTCAATAATATTGAGTAGCATTTTTTGGTAATTGTTTGAAACCATTGGCTTGGTATCGAGCACAGCCATTCTCAATTCTTCGGCACTGATATTATCGGTATCACTATGTTTCAGGCCAAAAGGCTTAAGGATGAATTGTGAGACTTTAGATATTAACCAGATAATTGGTTTAAAAATCTTAATCAAGATTTCAATAACAATGGCTGCTGGCAAGGCTATTTTTTCAGGATGTCTAGCGGCAAAAGTTTTTGGTGTAGTTTCTGCAAAGATGAGAATGACTAGAGTAAGTGCTAGTGAAGCAATAATGACTGAACCCTCGCCCCATAATTTAATTGCCAGAATGGTGGCGATACTTGCAGCAAGGATATTAACGAAGTTATTACCCAGCAAAATAGCACCAATTAAATGATCCACATCATTTAAAAGTCTTTCCACTCTTTTCGCCCGCGGGTTGTTTTTGGCGCAAAGCGCCCTAAGACGATAGCGATTAATCGCTATCATTGAGGTTTCAGTGCTCGAAAAAAAGGCTGAAGCGAGTATTAAAGCAAAAAGTAAAACACTTAGCCAAAATGTTGACAGTGATTCCAATCAGTTGACCTTAAGGTTTAGTAAACAATATTTTATACCCTGAGGCATAAAATATTGTTAAGCTTTATAGAGATCTTTGTACGAGTTATTTAAAATCTTCTGAGTGATAAAAATGAATAAAAAGTGTGTAAAAATTTAATATTAATAGCATTAGCTATTGATGAGAATTTATCTATACTTTTTACACTCATAGAGCATAAGTTTCGCACAAACGCAGGACTGCCGTTTGACTCAGCTTTAATATTTCTAGCCTCAGTCCTTTGGGATAAGGGATTTTTCTATTTTCCATTGTTAATTTTTTTTCGCTAGACAACAAGTAGAGTCTCTCAAAAATATGCCTTGTAAAATAATAAAAATTCGATTATCAAATATATAATGACTCGTGTAAAGGTCTCTTAATAGTTAGTGTTTAAAAGCGTCAAGACCTGGGTAAATTGCATTTTCACCCAATTCTTCTTCAATTCTAAGAAGTCGGTTGTATTTTGCAAGTCTATCTGAGCGCGACAAGGAGCCCGTTTTAATCTGACCGCAGCTTGTGGCTACCGATAAGTCGGCAATCGTTGTGTCTTCAGTTTCACCGCTTCTGTGAGACATGACACAAGTGTAGCCAGCATTCATAGCCATTTTCATGGCCTCGAATGTTTCTGTTAGTGTGCCGATTTGATTCACTTTAATCAGAATTGAATTGGCAATATTCTCATCGATGCCTCTTTTTAGAATTTTGCTGTTGGTTACGAACAAGTCATCACCGACTAACTGCACTTTATCGGCAAGTTTTTTTGTGAGTAAATCCCAGCCATGCCAGTCATTTTCATCCATACCGTCTTCGATTGAAATCAGTGGATATTTTTCTACCCAAGCGGCTAAGTAATCCACAAATTCTTCACTACTCAAAGAAACATTCTCTGAAGTTAGGTTGTAAGTGCCGTTGGCATAAAATTCAGAACTGGCAGCATCAATAGCGATAAAAATGTCTTTTCCAGCTGTGTAACCAGCATTTTCAATTGCTTCTAAGATGACTGTAATAGCTTCTTCGTTTGAACCAAGGTCGGGCGCAAAACCGCCTTCATCACCCACCGCAGTGTTTAGGCCTCTTTGGCTAAGTACGGCTTTTAAATGGTGAAATACTTCAGCACCATATCTCAATGCTTCTCTAAAGCTTGGTGCGCCTGCAGGGATGATCATAAACTCTTGAATATCGACACTGTTGTCAGCGTGTTCACCACCGTTGATGATATTCATCATTGGTACCGGAAGTCTGTATTGATCAGAAAAATCAAATGAAGCAAATAGTGATTCGCCGTTGGCATTTGCTTTAGCGTGCGCAGAGGCTAGAGATACCGCTAGAATAGAGTTGGCACCAAGGTTTGACTTGGTGTCCGTGCCATCAAGCTCAATCATCTTGTTATCAATCGCTTTTTGGTCACTAACATCCATACCGACAAGAGCATTGTTAAGTTCGTTATTAACAAAGTCAACCGCTTTTAATACACCTTTACCTAGGTAGCGATTCTTGTCGCCGTCTCTAAGCTCTAAGGCTTCGCGTTGGCCAGTCGAGGCACCAGAAGGCACCATAGCACTGCCAATTACGCCATTATCTAGAATTACGTCGGCCTCAATAGTGGGGTTGCCACGAGAGTCTAAGATTTCACGGGCCTTAATTTTTGCAATAATCATTTTTAGGGTTTGGGGTTTACTCAAAGAAAGATTTCATTTTACCAAAGAAGGAGTTGGATTCAGGGTGTTGTTTTTCACCACATGAAACTGAGAACGCCTTTAACAACTCTTTTTGCTTGCTTGTTAGATTAACTGGCGTTTCAATTTTTACTTGGCAGAGTAAGTCCCCCGTCCCTCCATGTCGAATGGCGGGTACGCCTTTTCCTCTCAGGCGAAATAACTTGGCTGATTGGGTGCCGGCAGGTATGTTAATTTTTAGTTTGCCACCAAGGGTTGGCACCTCGATAGAGCCACCAAGTGCTGACGTTGCAAAATCAATGGGAACTTCGCAATAAAGATCATTGCCTTCGCGTTGAAAAATATCATGCTCTTTAACATGAATTTGCACATAAAGATCACCTGTTTGGCCGCCGCGTAGGCCAGCTTCGCCTTCACCACTCAAGCGAATTCTGTTGCCAGTATCCACCCCAGCAGGAATTTTAACAGAAAGTGTTTTTTGCTTTCTAACCACACCTTGGCCACGACAAGTTCCACAAGGGGACTCAATTTTTTCACCGGTGCCATTGCATTGATGGCAAGGTCTTTGCACTGCAAAGAACCCTTGTTGCATTTGTACTTGACCCGAGCCGTGACAGGTGCCACATGCTTTAACCGAAGTACCAGGCTTTGCGCCCGTACTATCACAAGTGTCACAGCTGTCGTTTTTTGTTACTCTGATTTTAACAGTATCGCCTTTGACGGCTTGTGTAAGTTCGATCTCTAAATCGTAGCGTAGGTCTGAGCCTCTATTGTCTGGTGCTGAGCGACCACCACCAAATATATCACCAAATATATCTCCAAATCCACCACCACCAAAGGGGTTACCACCACCCGCGCCTTGCTCTACGCCTGCGTGTCCAAATTGGTCGTAAGCTTGACGTTTTTGAGGGTTTGAGATGATATCGTAGGCCTTGCGGACTTCTTTGAATTTTTTTTCAGCGCTGGCTTTATCATCCGCATTTCGATCCGGGTGAAATTTCATTGCTAAGCGCTTATAGGCTTTTTTTACCTTGGCCTCGTCTGCGTTTTTATCGACGCCTAGAACTTCGTAATAATCTCGTTGTGACATAAGTCCCTTCTATTAAGAAACCCCCCATGAATCACTCCAAGGGAGGTTTTTGTATACTCGGCTGCAGCCTGAGAATTATTTGTCTTCTTTTACTTCTTCAAAGTCTGCATCTACTACATCGTCAGCTGTTGCTTGACCAGCTCCAGCTCCAGCCGTTTCTTCTGTACTGGCTTTTTCTTGTGCTTTTTGGGCTAATACTTGGGCTTTTTCGCTAAGGTTTTGAACTTGAGTGTCAATCGCCTCTTTATCATTGCCTTTAATGCTTTCTTCGAGCTCGTTGACTGCCGCTTCAATCGCAGATTTTTCATCGTCCGAAACGTCATCTTTAAGCTCTTCAAGTGTTTGCTTAGTCGAGTGAACCAATGAGTCTGCCATGTTGCGCGTCGTCACCAACTCTTGGAATTTCTTATCTTCTTCAGCGTGTGCTTCAGCATCTTTAATCATCTTGTCGACTTCTTCATCAGAAAGGCCGCTTGATGCTTTAATGGTAATGGATTGCTCTTTGCCAGTGTTTTTATCTTTGGCAGAAACATTTAAAATACCATCAGAGTCGATATCAAGCGTTACTTCAATTTGTGGCTGACCTTTGGGTGCAGAAGCAATACCTTCAAGATTAAATTGACCAAGAGACTTATTGGCACTTGCAACATCGCGCTCACCTTGTAATACATGCACAGTTACTGCAGATTGATTGTCTGCTGCGGTGGAGAATACTTGCGAGGCATTGGTTGGGATGGTTGTGTTTTTCTCAATCAGTTTCGTCATGATGCCACCCATTGTCTCAATACCTAAAGAAAGTGGGCTAACGTCAAGAAGAAGAACGTCTGTAACATCACCAGCTAGTACGCCGCCTTGAATTGCAGCGCCCATTGCCACCGCTTCATCTGGATTGATATCCTTTTTAGGTTCTTTGCCGAAAAAGTCTTGCACCATTTGTTGCACTTTAGGCATACGTGTTTGACCACCAACCATAATAACTTCGTCAATATCAGCGCTCGTAAGGCCGGCATCTTTTAGGGCGATCTTGCATGGCTCGATAGAGCGCTTAAGTAAGTCGTCAACCAGAGATTCTAGCTTTGCACGAGTAATTTTAATGTTCAGGTGTTTAGGGCCTGAAGCGTCAGCTGTAACGTAAGGCAGGTTAACGTCTGTTTGTTCAGAAGATGAAAGCTCAATCTTAGCTTTTTCTGCTGCTTCTTTTAAGCGTTGTAGCGCCATTGGGTCTTTTGCTAAATTAACACCTTGCTCTTTTTTGAATTCGTCAACTAGGAAGTTGATAATGCGTTGGTCGAAATCTTCACCACCTAAGAAAGTATCGCCATTAGTTGACAGTACTTCAAAGTGTTTTTCACCGTCGATATCTTCCATTTCAATAATAGAAACGTCAAACGTACCACCACCGAGGTCGTAAACAGCCACTGTCTTATCACCAGCACCTTTGTCAACACCGTAGGCAAGGGCTGCCGCTGTTGGTTCGTTGATAATTCTTTTTACTTCTAGACCTGCAATTTTGCCGGCATCTTTCGTTGCTTGACGTTGAGAGTCGTTAAAGTAGGCAGGAACAGTAATAACCGCTTCAGTTACTTCATGACCTAAGTAGTCTTCAGCAGTTTGCTTCATTTTTTGAATGACGCGAGCTGAAATTTCAGGTGCGGCCATTTTATTACCCTTGACCTCTACCCAGGCGTCACCGTTGTCTGCTTTGACAATTTTGTAAGGTACTAAGTCAATGTCTTTTTGTACGGCATCTTCTTCGAAGCGACGACCAATAAGGCGCTTGATGGCGTAAAGAGTGTTTTCAGGATTCGTTACAGCCTGTCTTTTGGCTGGCTGACCCACCAAGATTTCTTCTGAATCTTTAGGGTAGGCAATAATTGAAGGAGTGGTACGATCACCCTCAGAATTTTCAATAATTTTGACTGTTCCGCCGTCCATAACGGCAACGCATGAATTTGTTGTACCAAGATCAATACCGATAATTTTCGCCATTTGTTGTTACTCCTTGTGTTTTGTATAAGGCCTATGTAGGGGCGTTATATCTTATTTCAAGGTTAAGCGAACTATTTTGACTTATGTCGCTGCACGATGGTTTTGACACACCCTGGCACGAAAGGGCCAATATCACCGCCAAAAGATAGGATTTCTCGAACCAGTGATGATGAAATATTAGCAAACTCTTCAGAAGGGGTCATAAACAGTGTTTCAATATTGGGATTGAGGCGCTTGTTCATGCCGCTTAATTGAAATTCATATTCAAAGTCAGAAACAGCACGTAGGCCACGGATGATAACTTGCGCATTATGATCTCTAGCAAAATCGACCAGTAGTGAATCAAAACTTAGAATTCGAACGTTATCAAGTGATTGGACCGAAATATTAACAGCTTCCATGCGCTCATCAATACTCAAAAAACTGTTTTTATTAATATTTTGCGTAATAGCAACAATGACTTCGTCGAACAGTCGTGCTGCGCGATGAATTAAATCAATATGGCCGTTGGTAATAGGATCAAAAGATCCTGGATAAATTGCAATTATATTCATAGGTCTCTCACAGTGCGTCAAGATTAATCAAGCAATAATGAACATTACCAGATTTTTTTTGTTTGGCTATATTATAGCGGTAACCATTCAGTGCGCTTAAGTTGTCATTGTTTATCTGGAATTCAGACTCGATGTAAATTTTACTGGTTTGGTTGATATAGCCATTGTCTGCAATCAGCTTTAAGATTTGTGGCAGTATTTCTTTAGCAAAAGGCGGGTCGAGGAAAACCAAATCAAAAGATTTGTTGGTGACTTGGTTTAAATGCGTCAGTGCATCATCATTGATGAGTTTGAACTTTTCACTAGGGAATGACTTAAAGTTAACTAGGAGTTGTTTAAAAATAGTGTTATTTTGTTCTATCGAGTAAACAGCTTTAGCACCTCTTGAAATGGCCTCAAGACTCAGTGCACCACTCCCTGTGAATGGCTCAAGAACGCTTTTTCCGGCAATGTCGAATTGCAACCAATTGAATAAGGTTTCGCGAATTTTTCCACTGGTGGGGCGAAGGCCTGCCGCGTCAGGAAAGGAAAATTTCCTACCGCGAAATTCACCTGCAATAATTCTAAAACTATTTGTTTCGATAATTGTCAAATGCCAAAACAAGCTCTTTCTTAGCTGTCTCAGCATCGCCCCAACCCTCGATTGTTACCCATTTTCCTTCATCAAGGTCTTTGTAGTATTTAAAGAAATGCTCAATTTGGTCTTTTAGTGCAACATCAACATCGTCAATGCAGCGTACATCATGGTATGAGCGACATAATTTGTCGATGGGCACCGCTAGAATTTTTGCATCTTCACCCGCTTCATCGGTCATTTTAAGAACGCCGATTGGGCGCGCAACAATAACAGAGTCGTGAATTAACGGGTAAGGCGTAATCACTAAAACGTCAGCTGGATCGCCATCATCTGAGAGCGTTTCAGGAACGAAACCATAGTTGCACGGATAAAACATGGGTGTTGAAATAAAGCGATCGACAAACATAGCGCCTGTGTCCTTATCGATTTCGTATTTAACAGGCGATGAATTAGCAGGGATTTCAATGATGACATTGATTTCGTCTGGTATGTTTCCTGCAGTTACAGGCTTGAGGCTATTTTGCATTTAGTGTTCCTTGTTGAATAATTTGGCTCTCCAGCCTCGACATAAAGATACATGTAAATCACCACGGATATATTTCGTTAATGATTTGCTGGTAATCATGAGTTCCGGCGGGAAATTATACGCTGTTGCAATATTATTGATGCGCTCTTGAAGCTGGTTTTTGCTAATTTTTTCAGAATTATTAAGAGCTTTGTGATTGATAACTGTGGTGTCTTTGTTGAACTGAAGGTCGCTTGAGGCAACAAAGTTCTTAAAAACTTCTTCACTTTTGAATGATAAGAAGAGTTTGTTGCAGGCGTAGTCAAGCAGCTTTTCGTCTGACATGATCCATTTTCTTGGCTTATTTTTTCTTTTAGCGTTATCTTCTCGCCATGCGCAAAGTTGAAAGGCTAGCTGGTGGTATTTGCCTTTCAGTCGTGATATTCCTTTAATTTTCTGAAATATTTTGTTAATTGGTACATCGTATAATTCGACATTTAATAGCGCGTTTGTTTCCTCATTTAGCCAGTCGAGTTTATGGCTACTCTGAAGTCGAGTTTGAAGTTTTTCAAATAGGGGTAGTAAGTAGCGCACATCATTAAGAGCATATTCTATTACTTCATTTGGCAGGGGTCGCTTAGTCCAATCAAAGCGTGCATGGGATTTTTCTAGAAAAACACCTTCAAACTTTTCTGTCAGTGCTTGATATGACACTTGTAAAGGTAAATTAACCAAAGCCGCAGCGATTTGTGTGTCAAACAAGGTGTTTGGAAGTTGTCCGGATAAGAGATAAAAAGCTTCAATATCTTGGCGTGCCGAATGGACAATCCACACGGTTTCTTCTCTGTATAGCTTTTTAAAAAGTGGATCTAAGTTCGGGATCGACAATACGTCAATACATTCGGCGCAATTGGTGGTTGCAATTTGAACTAGACAGAGTTTTGGGTAGTAAGTATCGATCCGGCGAAACTCTGTATCGATGCCGAGGTAATTCTCATTCTCAATGGAGTCAAGGTAGCTTTGCAGTTGTTCTTGGGTTTGTATCAAAACAGTCAAATTAAGTCAATTGTTGTATTTTAGCAACAACTTGCATTAGCAAGAATTCATTTATGAGATAATCTGGGCTTTTGTAAAGGTCTCATATTAACTTATGCTGTTAAACCAAGCCCTGTCACTAGAAAAATCTCCGCCACCTGTATTTTGGGTCGCTGTTTTTCTCGCCTCTTTTTTGGCGATGTTTTATTTGGGTCTGTCGCCAGAATTAATCGACGAGTGGTACTTGATATTGGTTGGTTTTAATGTCGT
>JBBWVS010000040.1:0-3350 GCA_050256335.1 Gammaproteobacteria bacterium
GAATAATATCAAAATCTGGAAAAAAATTATTCACAATGAAAACATGATTAATAAAAGTCATTTATAGGCTACCATAAACTCATCTAGATGGAATGTATTCTGTCAGCCATACCCACGTTCGTAAAAAATTCAAAACTTTTATAAATTCACACACTAGTGTACTAAAGCCACCAATAACCTGCCGGATGGCTGGTTATTGGTTTGTGGTTGAGTGAGGTAGTCTATTTACTACACCTATTCTTCGGATCATCGTCGAAAACTCCGACGTTGCGATCAATAGATCGCCCAAACCCTCTTCTCGGGTTCAATTCTCCTCAAACAAAAGCAAAAACCCGCCGTATGGCGGGTTATTGGTTTGTGGTGGAAGGAGAGGGATTCGAACCCTCGGTACCGTGAGGTACACCCGCTTTCCAAGCGAGCAAATTAAACCGCTCTGACATCCTTCCAAAGAGCTGAAATTTTACAGAGATTTAGTGAAAATAAGAGTGAAAACATTGCATTTTAATAACAAATTTTCAAAGTGATCTCTCTTATCTAAATTTAATTCATCTTTAACCGGTTCCTCATCCGCAGTTTGATACCCAGATTCACCGATAAACCCCGCGTTTGTAATTTGGATGGGGTTATAATGTATATACTTTGTATCAATAGGAGTTTTCTAATGCAAATAGAAAGTAGAGTGCAAAAATGGGGTAACGGATTATCACTGAGAATATCTGGTGTGTTGAGAACTGTGCCCAACTTGAAAGAAGGTGATTTGTTAACAATTAATGTAGATGAGAACGGCTTCAGTGCAACCAAGATCAAAAAGAAAACTTGGACTGAGGAGGAGTTGTTGCTGGGTATGGATGCAAATAACGCCCATGCCGACCTAGCGCCTGATTTATTAAGTATTGAATATGAATGAATATACCCCCGATAGGGCTGATATTGTATGGCTTGACTTTGAGCCAAAAAAAGGCAGTGAAATTGGCAAATATCGCCCCGCATTGATTCTGTCATCCAAGGCGTATGCCAAAAAAACCGGCATGGTAATATGCTCGCCAATTAGCACCAGCATTCGCGGTGGATTGACAGAAGTGCCTATTGATGGCTTAGAGTACCCTAGCGTAGTGGCTGCAGCTATTGTGAATACATTAAGCTATAAAGCCAGAAAGGTAAAATTGATTACCCGAACTACTGGCGATGTTGTTAATGAAGTGCTGTCAAAATTATTACCCCTAATGGGCCACGTCTAGTTAGCTAATTTTCATTCCTGGTTTAGCGCCAGAATCTGGCGATAAAATATGTAGAGTGTCGCCATCGCCAGCAGCAAGAATCATGCCTTCCGATAGCCCAAATCGCATTTTCCTTGGCTCAAGATTGGCAACCATAATGGTTAGGCGCCCTTCTAGATCCTCGGGATTATAGTGTGCTTTAATGCCGGCAAAGACATTACGAGTGGAATCTTCGCCAATATCAAGCGTCAGTTGAAGTAATTTATCCGCACCTTCGACCGATCGGGCTTTAACAATCTTCGCCACTCTTAGGTCAATTTTGGCAAAATCATCAATTTGAATCATATTATCTTCCTCTTTTTTAATCTCACTTTTCCCGCCACCAATACTTTGTTTAGAAGACTCAACTATCTTGGCAATCTGTTCGTCTTCAACTCGTGTCATTAACGGCTTAAATTTGTTGATTTGGTGATTCATCAGTGGCGATTGAATGCCATCCCAAGTAAGTTCGTCAACATTCAAGAACAGCTCAACCTGTTTTGCCATTTCTGGCAATACGGGTTTTAAATAGGTCATCAGCACTCTGAACAGATTAATTGCAAGAGATGTAACCTCATGCACTTCTTGCTCGCTGCCCGGAACTTTAGACATCTGCCAGGGCTTTTTCTCGTCAATGTACTGGTTTGCCTTGTCGGCCAAACTCATGATTAAGCGCATCGCCTGGTTAAAGTTGCGTGCCTCGTAGTGCTTAGCGATTTGATCGCCTGTTGTTACAAACTCGTTATACAAATCACCTTCTGTAACGCTTGCTGATAGAGTTTTATCGTATTTTTTAACTATAAAGGAAGCGCAGCGCGAGGCGATATTAACCACCTTGCCGACCAAATCCGAATTGACGCGTTGCTTAAAATCTTGCAAATTAAGATCGATATCATCAATTTTAGCAGTGAGCTTGTAGGCGTAGTAATAACGCAAATATTCAGGATGAAGATTGTCCAAATAGGTTCTCGCCTGAATAAAGGTGCCACGAGACTTGCTCATTTTTTGACCATTAACTGTGAGAAATCCGTGGGCAAAAATGGCAGTTGGCGTTCTAAAATTAGAGCCCATTAACATCGCTGGCCAGAATAGCGCGTGGAAATAGACAATATCTTTGCCAATAAAGTGATACATTTCTGCTTTGGAATCTTTGGCGCAGAAATCATCAAAGCTAACGTTGTTGTTGTCACAAAACTTCTTAAAGCTCGCAAAATAGCCAATAGGTGCATCCAGCCAAACGTAGAAGTATTTATCCTCAGTGCCTGGAATTTGAAAGCCAAAATACGGCTTGTCTCGAGAGATGTCCCATTGTTGTAGGCCTTGTGCAAACCACTCGGCCAACTTGTTACTCACCTCGTCTTGTAGGTGGCCTGCGTTGGTCCAATCCTTAAGCGCTTGGGAAAATTGCGGCAGATCAAAAAAGTAATGCTCGGAGTCTTTCTCTATTGGTGTTGCGCCAGAAACAACCGACTTGGCGTTGATAAGATCGGTTGTGGAATACGTTGCGCCACAAGCCTCACAGTTATCACCATATTGATCATCAACACCACACTTCGGGCAGGTGCCTCTAATAAAGCGATCTGGCAGGAACATTTGTTTTTCAGGATCGAAGGCTTGGGAAATCGTGCGTTTTTTTATATAACCGGCTTTGTTTAGTCGGTTATAAATCTCACTCGATATTTCACGATTTTCGTCGGAATGGGTGGAGTGGTATTGACTGAAGTTAATATTAAAGTCGGCAAAGTCAGCCTGATGGCGCTCGCTGACTGCACCAATCAACTCTTCGGGTGTGATACCCATTTCATCGGCCTTCAACATGATCGGCGTGCCATGAGCATCGTCTGCGCAGACATAATGGCATTCGTTGCCCATCATTTTCTGAAATCTTACCCAGATATCGGTTTGAATATATTCGAGCAAATGGCCCAAATGGATTTCGCCATTGGCGTATGGAAGAGCTGAAGTAACGAGAATTCTACGATTAGACATATTTAAAGATCAATAGTCCCAACATTAATAAGGTGTTGGTGATGTGTTGTGCGATAAAATAGCGCTATTTTACCGATTGGAGTCAATCAATTGACAAATTTAAAC
>JBBWVS010000041.1:0-12096 GCA_050256335.1 Gammaproteobacteria bacterium
ATTCCATTCGCTAAATAAGTTAAAAACACAAGTTGCTGACAATATTACACTGCTTTGCGGCCATGATTACGGCAGCGAAATTAGCACCACGCTTGCGCAGCAAAAAAGAGCCAACCCTTTTTTGTTGATTGAAGACCTAGAGACCTTTGTCCGCTACCGAATGGAGGTGCACGATGTCACTCGCACATACCCTATGTCGCCGATGACACTGGCTGAGGTAAGCGCCCTTCTATGATTGGCATTTACGGCGGCTCGTTTGACCCTATACACCTTGGCCATTTATCTGCTGCTACATTTTTAAAAAGCGAGCTCAATCTTGAGAAATGCTTGCTAATGCCTTGTGCATTACCTGTTCATAAGACGGGTTTGCATTATTCTGACAATCAGCGTCTTGATATGCTCAATCTTGCCATTCAAGATTATATTGAATTAGAAATTGATACGCGTGAAATCACCAGAGGTGGTGACTCATACACCATTGACACACTTAAAGAGTTGAAAAGTGAACAACCCAGCGAGATATTTTGTCTTGTTGTTGGCATGGACAGCTTCATGCAATTCAAAAGCTGGAAGCAATGGAGTGAATTTTTCAATTATGCTCATATAGTCGTTTTGGGCAGACCAGGCTATGAAATAGAAAATCTCACCCTAACTTCTTTCAAAGCAACACAAAACAAACAGCGTCTAGCCGAACACCAAAGCGGTCTCCTCTACTTTTCTGAGTGCCCCTTGATAAACGTTTCATCAAGCGAGATTCGCGGTAAAATAGCCGCCAATAAAAATCTTAACGATTTTTTACCCAAAACCATTATTAACTATATAAAAAACAATGACGCTTGATGAAGAAATAAAAGTAGTTGTCGATGTTATCGATGACATGAAAGGGGAAAATATCCTTACCTTTAACGTATTAAAGAAAAGCGCTGACATGGAAGCTATCATCGTTGCCACTGGGCGATCAGTGCAGCACGTACGTGGTATTGCCAATAACGTCAAAATTGAAGCAAAGCGATTAAGCATGACTTTTCTTGGCCTAGAAGGCTCTGAAGTTGGTGAGTGGGCGCTGGTCGATCTTGGCTCGGTAGTTGCTCATATCATGACTGAAAAAACGCGTGAATACTACAATCTAGAAAAACTTTGGTCATTCGAGGACGATGAGGATTAACCTTATCACCATTGGTAAAAAAATGCCAGAATGGATCACCACTGGCATTAACCACTACAAAAAACAATTACCAAGTTCGTACAACTTTACCTTGACCGCCCTCGAGGCGCAAAACCGTAAAGCAAAAAATATCGATCAAATCAAAAGCTTAGAAAGCAAAATGCTACTTGAGGCTGCCAGTGGCGCTTCGATATTGATAGCCTTTGACGAAACGGGCAAACAACAATCTTCGCAAACGATTGCCAATACAATGAAATCCTGGCAATTGGAAGGCGAGAATGTCGCTCTATTAATTGGTGGTGCTGATGGTTTAACGCAGGAATGCAAGGCCAAATGCCATCAACTTTGGAGTCTATCTAAATTAACGATGACGCATTCGATGGCAAGATTATTAGTTGTTGAGCAAATCTATCGTGGCCACAGTCTACTCACCAATCACCCCTATCACCGAGAGTAATAAGAGATTGTTACAAAATCGTGTATAGCGCTATTTTGTAACAACTCTGAGCATCTTTTAAGTTGGGAAGGGCTGACAAAGTCAATGACGTATAAAGCTTTAAAATTTCTACCCTTCCCCAAACCCCATTCCAAAATCAGTCTTGTAGATCTTAAACTCTTAAGCTATAAAATCGTTAAGACATTCTCTGGTGGACGGCCAATAACCACACCATTGTCTGTTTTAACAATGGGACGCTCAATAAGAATCGGTGTGGTAATCATTGCCTGGATTAAATCTTGTTCTGACAAAGATTTATCTGAGAGATTTTGTTCTTTATACTCCAGCTCACCCGTTCTCATTAATTCGCGCGCACTCAAACCAAGACCGGATAACAGCGAGGCGAGCTCTGTCTCGCTGGGTGGTGTTTCCAGGTAGTTAACAACCTCAAACTCAGCGTTGTTTTGCTCTAAAATAGCCAATGTTGCTCTCGATTTTGAGCACCGTGCATTGTGATAAATCTTCGTTGTCATCGATTAATCCATGAAAAAAAATTTAATTATACCGGTTCGTTTGAGCAAGAAAATTGCTCAACTCAGCTTTGTACTCGCGCTATTATTACCATTTCAAACATGCAACGCTTCCGTGTTGGATGATATTCTTGAGTGGCTAAATCCACTGTGGACAGGAAACGAAATAGAAGTGGTTGAGTCTATTGACACACCAACAGAGCTCACTTTTGAATTGGTTGATATGGGGGGTAAGATTTACACTCAGAACGACACCCGAGGCAAATACTTAATCGTTAACTTTTGGGCAACATGGTGCCCGCCATGCCTTAAAGAAATCCCAGCTTTTGTCGAGTTTTATAACAAATATTCAGATACAGTAGAAATTCTAGGACTTAACTACGAGGGAATGAATATCGAAGCGGTGAACGGCTTTAAAGAGCGCTTTGGTGTCACTTACCCCATTATTCTCTACGCTGGCAGTAATGAGGCTGAATACTCAAAATTTGGCGAGCTCGTCGGCATGCCAACAACACTTGTGTATAACCCGAACGGTGAGCTCTTACATACCTTTATCGGTGAAATTGGTATTCAGGAATTGGCGCAGTTTATACCACTAGAAGTTATTGAAAAATAATGCACAATACTATTTTACAACGGATTCACTAAACTCTTAGATTCTCCACCCTCATCGCGAACCAATTTTGGTAACAAATAGCCCGACAGACTGCTTTGTAGTTCCCGGTAGATCTCTTTAGCCCTTGAATCACTAATCAAAAAGTGTTCAGCACCACTAACCCTATCAAGCAAATGCAAGTAATACGGCATGATAGAGCTTGCAAACAGCTTATGTGATAGCGCACACAGTATGCTGGCGTTGTCATTAACGCCGCGCAGCAGTACCGATTGATTTAACAAAATTAAAGACTGCAGTTTTTTTACTTGATTTATAAAGTCAGCTGAGATTTCTCGTGGGTGATTTATGTGAAAAACCATCACAACTTTTAAACGCGTCCTGCTCAATATTTTTACGAGTCTCTCGGTGATGCGACTCGGTATAACGACAGCGGTTCTGCTGTGAATTCTTAAGATTTTAATGTGTTCAATACTCTCAACTGATTGCACTATTTTTTCAATTTTTCCATCACTAAGCGTTAGCGGATCTCCACCACTAAGAATAATCTCATTAACGCCAAGACTTGCCTCTAAATACTGCTCAATCGCCAACCAATTACTAAGAATATCATGCTCTTCATAATCGAAATTTTGTCTAAAGCAATATTGACAATGAATCGCGCAAACCCGACTGGCAATCAACAAAACTCTTGATGGGTATTTATGTATCACACCTTGTATCGGTGAGTATTTCTCATCTTCAACAGGAGAGTCACTAAAGCCATCTTGCGCTTGACTTGTTGATGGTAAAACTTGCAATAAAAGCGGATCCAGAGGATTGCCAACTTCAATTTTGTCAGCAAATTCCAGAGGAATTTTAATCGGAAACTTTCCTTCAGAAAACACTCAGTATGCAGCTGACGATTGGCTTTATCGGCACTTTTGATACTGTTTCTAACGCTTTGGTTCCAGGTAGTATTCATAAAGAAGTATTAAGATTACAGAAAATGATAAATTAACAAACAAGTCGAAATAATACTGTGAGACCTTTACGCAAATCAATTTAAAGTTTGCTGGGTGGTAAAAATGAATAAAAAATGTGTAAAAATTTAACATTAATAGCGCTAGCTATTGATGAGAATTTTTCTGAATTTTTTACACTCACAGAGTATGAGTTTCGCACAAACGTAGGCTTTTTTTAGCTCAGCTTTAACATTTTTAGCCTCAGCTCTTTGGGGTGGGGGATTTTTACCATTTTCCTGTGTTAATTTTTTTCACTAGACAACAAGTAGAGCTTTTAAAAATATGCCTTGTAAAATAATCAAAATCCCACTGTCAAATCTAAAGTAATTTGTGCAAAGATCTTAACCCAAAGGTGATTATAATTTACTCACTAACATCACTCCGATGTTATCGAAGAATTATACCAAATGACATAGTGACTCATCTTTTTAAGCCCTTAATTAACTAAAATATAGCAATATGAATGCATCCGTAAGCCTTGATGACCTTAATCAAGAACAGCGACTTTCAGTCACCCTTGAAGATAATATGAATGCGCTTATTTTGGCTGGCGCCGGTAGCGGCAAAACACGCGTCTTAACACATCGAATTCAATATTTGGTTTCTGAAAAAAACTGCCATCTTGACTCTATTCTTGCCGTTACCTTTACCAATAAAGCCGCTAATGAAATGCGAGAAAGATTGGCTGACTTGCTATTAAGGCCTATTGGACGGATGTGGGTTGGCACTTTTCATTCACTGGCTCATCGTTTCTTAAGGGCACATGCGATTGAAGCAAACTTAGCGCCCACTTTTCAAATCCTTGATCAGCAAGACCAATATCGAATCGTTAAGCGCTTAATGAAAGAAAACGGTATTGACGAAACTAAATTTCCAGTTCGCAAAGTGCAGTGGTTTATTAACCAACAAAAAGACGAGGGCATTAAGCCCAATGATATTGATGCTGGCTACAATTTCTTTGTTAAACAAAGCGCCAAAGTTTTCGCTTTGTACGAGGCGCATTGTCAAACGAATGACCTAGTGGATTTTGCTGGTTTATTGGTTAAAAGCTATGAATTACTTAAAAACAACGCATCGTTGCTCGAGCATTATCAAAGGCAATTCAAGCATATCTTGGTTGATGAATTTCAGGACACCAATACCGTTCAATACAGATGGATTAAGTTATTGCGAACCGAAAATAATCACATATTTTGTGTGGGTGATGACGATCAATCGATTTACGGTTGGCGTGGTGCAAAAATTGAAAATATTCAAAAAATTGAGCAGGATTTTCAACCGATTAAAGTAATCAAATTGGAGCAAAATTATCGCTCCACCGGTAACATCCTCAGCGCTTCAAACGCACTGATTGCTAACAACAAAAACCGCATGGATAAATCTCTATGGACGGAATCGGGTGACGGTGATTTAATTGACGTCTACAACGCCCGCACCGAAACAGAAGAAGCGCAACACGTGATAGGCGTCATCAATGACACTTTTAATCAAGGTCAAAACCTTGGTGAAAATGCCATTCTTTATCGATCCAATGCACAATCTCGCGTTTTTGAAGAGGCGCTGATCAAAAAAAATATTGATTATCGAATTTATGGCGGTTTGCGCTTTTTTGAACGCGCTGAAATTAAAGATGCGATGGGTTATGTGCGCTTGGTAGAAAATCAAAATGACAACATCGCTTTTGAGCGTATTGTTAATTTTCCAGCTCGCGGTATTGGTCTTGCTACGGTTGAAAAAATTCGCACGCACAGTGTCGAGAGTCACACCAGCCTCTTCCAATCCGCCATCGCGATTACGCACACGCTACCAACTCGCGCGTCAAATGCATTGAAGTTATTTATTGAAATGATTGACTCTATAGCCGACGACACCAAGCATTTAGACCTTAGTAAAAAAGTAGACGGTATTTTAACAAAATCTTCACTGGTGGACCATTACGCCAATGATAAAACCGACAAAGCAGGCAGCAAGAAGGAAAATTTAGACGAATTGGTCAGTGCTGCTAAACAATACACTCACGAAGAAGAGAGTGAGATGAGCGAAACTCAAGGATTTATCGCGTTAGCAACACTTGACACTAGCGGAGATTCTAATCAACAAAGCCGAGACTGTGTGCAACTAATGACTATTCACTCCGCCAAAGGTTTGGAGTTCCCGAGTGTATTTTTAGTGGGCATGGAAGAAGACTTATTTCCATCCAGGCAATCTAAAGATGAACCGCATTTAATGGATGAGGAGCGTCGCTTATGTTATGTGGGAATGACAAGAGCAATGAAAAAACTCAATCTTTGTTATGCTGACAAGCGCTTTCTTCACGGTCAATCCTTCTATTCAATGCCTTCACGCTTTCTAGATGAAGTACCGAGTGCTTTTCTTAACCACATCAAAAGCCCTTACAAGGATTATAGCTACAGCGAATCCAACGAATCGTATGGCACAAGGAAAACAATGGTTTCTAGCTCGAGTTCGCCTTACTCAATAGGACAAACGGTTAAGCACGCAAAATTTGGCTTCGGAACGATACTAAATGCCGAAGGCAGTGGTGATGGAGCCCGTGTACAGGTCAAATTTAGTAAAGTCGGGACGAAGTGGTTAATTACTTCTTACGCAAATTTAGAAATCGCTTAGCTCTAATTTAGCTTTGCGTCCAAGGCATGCCATCATGACGCCAACCATTTAAATTGCCGCGTTGATCGTGCTCGTCAAGATCGCCCTCAAAACCACTAGCAACATGGGACACATGGGTAAAGTCATTAGCTTCGAGACACTTAAGCGCCTCATTAGAGCGGTACCCACTGCGACATATTAGAATAATTTGTGTATCCAAAACATCATCACGGTCCAAGAGTTGTTTTTTTACTGCATCGGCAAACTCTTGTGCATCGGGCTGCCAATTGGGCTCATCCGACCACGGTATTAAAACAGAATTATCTGGAAAGCCTACAAACTTGTGCTCAGCTGTAGAACGAACATCAACGAACAAAGAATTGGGATTATTTGCAAGATTTTCAAAAGCTTGTTTGGGCAATAAATTACGCTTATAAGGCATTTTCACTCCGTAAGATTAGAACTCAATAATGGCATCAATATTATCATAATTCAAAGACTGAATTTGGCGCTTACGCTAAAAAAATTATGACTTTTTAATAAACAAAGCGATCGACTCCACATGCGCCGTTTGTGGAAACATATCCATGACGCCTGCTTTTTCTAATTGATAGCCCAACTCAAGCAATTTAACCGTGTCTCTGGCAAGCGTTGCTGGATTACACGACACATAGACCAGTCGCTCAACACCGAGTTTCGGCAATAATTCGACTAGTTCAATCGCACCTGTGCGCGCAGGATCAATTAAGGCCTTATTGTAAGTTTGACCTCTGAACCATTCAAAACCACTGACATCCTCAAATAAATCCGCTTTATAAAATGACGCGTTATCGATACCGTTGCGTTCAGCATTTTCCTTTGCCCTCTCAATAAGACCGCCATCACCTTCCACACCAACAACGCTATGAGCGTAGCGGGCAATCGGCAAGGTAAAATTACCCAACCCACAAAAAAGGTCAATGACTTTATCCTCATCATTCAGCTCCAATAACGACAAAGCCAAACTCATCATTTTTTGGTTGAGTTCAAAGTTAACTTGGGTGAAATCGGTTGGTAAAAATACCATTTCAATATTATGTTCTGGTAAGGAGTAGCTTAAGTTCACCGCGCTATCTAACGGTTTAACGGTATTCATACCGCCGCTTTGTGTGTACCAAGTGATTGAGAGTTGCTCAGCGCAATCTCGAAGCACAGCCTCATCTTCAGTTGTTAATGGCTCAAGGTGGCGGAGAATAAGAACGGTGTCGTTCTCAGCAATGGCCACTTCGATTTGTGGAATGTGAGATTTAACACTTAGCTTACCAATATACTCACCCAAAACACTTAAGTTGTCACCGAGCGAAGGATGTAGTACCTCACAACGATCCATCACTGTAATAAAGGATGACTTGCGCTCCCTAAAACCGACCAGAACCTTCTCTTTTTTATGGACATAACGCACACCAAGTCTGGCTTTGCGACGATAACCCCAGCTTGTCACTTGTAGAGGGTCTAACCACGCTTTAGGCTCGGTTTTTGCTTGGCCCATAAAGGCACTTTGCAACCAAGTTTGTTTGGCTTTTATTTGATTTTCACTTGATAAATGTTGGAACGAACAGCCACCACAAATACCGTAAACTGCGCACTTTGGCTCAATCCTATCTGGCGATGATGTCAAAATTTCAACAACATCCGCCTCCTCGTACTTGGCTCTGGACAAAGAGCGATTGGCAATTACTTTCTCGCCAGGCAATGCGCCGCGAATAAAAATAATTTTATCGTCAAAATGAGAAATACCTCTGCCTTCGTGCGACAGTGTCTCAATATCCAACTCATACGTTTTGGCTTTTACTTTGCACCTTCTACCCATCTAATAATTCCACCCAATGTTTAACAGGTACTGGAGACCCTTTTTGCAAATGCATCAAACAGCCAATGTTGCTGGTGACAATCATTTCTGGATTTGATTTGGTTAAGTGTGTAATCTTATTTAATCTTAGCTCTTTAGCCAGCTTGGGCTGAAATATCGAATAAGTGCCCGCAGACCCGCAACACATATGGGCGTCTTTTAGCGGTACTTGTGTGTAGCCAAATTGGCCTAATAACGACTCAACCAAACCGCCTAACCGTTGGCCGTGTTGCATTGTACAAGGCTCGTGGTAAGCGATATTTTTTTCACTCAAATGCAATTGAGAGAGGTCTTCTTTTGATAAAAATTCGGCGATATCCTCAGTGTGTGAGGCAATCAATAACGCTTTAGCGTGGTACCCGTCCTCTTTATCAAAGATTTTTGGATAATCTTTCACCATCACGCCACAACCACTAGCACTGGAAAGTATGACCTCAATACCGTCTTCTAGTTGTACCTGCCATGCGTCGATATTACTCTTAACTTTGCGTATCGCCTCTTCAGGGGCGGCCAAATGTTGATCAATCGCCCCACAACACTGACTCTGGGGACTCTCAACGACGGAAATACTAAGCTTAGCCAAAATATTTTTGATACTGTGATTGATATTTGGGGCTAGGGTTGGTTGTACGCAGCCGCCCAACAAAAGAACTTTGCGCTTGGCGTTTTCAACTTTAAGCTTTTTGCCTACTTTGCTAGAATGGCGGAAAAAATAACCAACGGTTTTAAACAACAAAGGTGTGGTTAAGAATTTGCGCACAAGCAAACGATAACTTTTTTGCCAAAAAGGCCGCCTCGTTTCAAGAAAATCTCGTCCTATATCTAGCAGCTGTGAATATTCAACGCCCGACGGACAAGTTGTCTCACACGAGCGACAAGTGAGGCAGCGATCTAAATGCTTCAACGTGTCAAAACTTGCCTGGTTATCTTCAAGCGCCGATTGTATTAAATATATGCGTCCCCTTGGTGAATCGAGCTCATCGCCAAGCAGCTGATAGGTTGGGCAAGTCGCTAAACAAAAACCACAATGCACACAAGCGCCAATCACCTTGTTGGCTTTTTGATTACTAAAATCAGTGAACGAAGATTGTTGAACCGAGGAATGCATTAAGGATCTCTAAACAAAAACCCCATAAGGGTCAAAGATTTTTTTTAATTTGTGAGTTAATGATACATGTAGCTCAGAGGTACTTTGCTGTGGTCTGGGTTTTTTCTGATGCTTCCGAGCCGCAGCTGTTGGTAATATCTTAAAACTCATTTGAGTAATCAGTGCTAAGCGCCCTTTTGAGCCAACTAGCAATCTGGAGACGTCATAACCGGCAACATTTTTCATCACTTGACCACCAAAATTCATTAGTTCGCCTTTACCATTAATGATTTGCACACCCAAGATAGAGTCGGCAAAGTCAGCACCAGAGCTCGCGTACAGCGCACCAATGGTTTGCTCTGGGTTATCAGTGTAGAAGGTAAATGCTTGATTGTTTTCACTAAGTATTGCTTCTACTTGAGCAATTGAAGTGCCAGCTTTCAAAGTAATCACAAGCTCCTCAGGATAGTATTCAACAACGCCATAATACGTTCTCATATCAATATTTTTTATCGATTCTGAGCTTTTTCCACCAATGTGGATTTTCTCGCTTTCTTTAATGAGCTGTTGAAATTCTGCAATCGATTTCATTCAAAGACCTCTCTTAAAAACGCTCTAATTCTGGATGCGGTAATTCGCCGTGATGTACGTGCATATTGCCCAGCTCCGCACAGCGATGAAGCTCAGGCACTGCCTTGCCTGGATTGAGCAGTAACTGCGGATCAAAAGCCGCTTTAATTTGGTGAAAGACCTCCAGTTCACCAGCGCTGTATTGTACACACATGGCGTCTAATTTTTCAATGCCAACGCCGTGCTCACCGGTAATAGAGCCGCCGACAGCCACACAATGTTTAAGAATATCCAGACCGAAAGCTTCTGCTTTATCGATTTCATTTGGTCTGCCTGCATCGTAAAGAATCAGCGGATGAAGGTTACCATCTCCGGCATGAAAAACATTGGCCACACGAAGCTGGTATTTCACCGAGAGTTCGTTAATTTTTTCAAGCACACTGGCGAGGTGACGTTTTGGAATGGTGCCGTCCATACAGTAATAATCCGGTGCAAGACGCCCAACCGCAGGGAAGGCGGATTTACGTCCTTGCCATAACAATAAGCGCTCCGCCTCATTCTCGGAAACTTTAAGCGTTGATGCACCGATAAGGACTTTCAATGTCGCTTTAAGCTCAATCTCTACCAACTCCACTTCACCGTCCAGCTCGCACAACAATAACGCTTCTGCGTCTAACGGATAACCAGCATGAGCAAAAGCCTCAGAAGCCTCAATAGCAAATTTATCCATCATCTCCAAGCCTGCTGGGACAATGCCAGCTTTAATAATATCAGCCACAGCATTAGCACAATCTCGCACCGTGTCAAAACCTGCCATGACTAACTTAGCAAGCGCTGGTTTTTTAGTGAGTTTAACGGTAATTTCGGTAATAACACCGAGTAGCCCTTCAGAACCATTCATCAGAGCCAACAAACCCAAGCCCTCGTCACTACGACTCAAAATCAATTCCTCTCCGTCCATAGTAAGCATTTTAATCGCCTCAATATTATGCACAGTTAGGCCGTATTTAAGGCAGTGCACACCACCAGAGTTTTCAGCAACATTACCGCCAATGGTGCATGCTATTTGAGAAGATGGGTCTGGCGCATAATACAAACCGTATTCAGCAACCGCTTCACTAATCGCTAAATTTCTAACCCCTGGTTCAACCACAGCTAATTGATTTTCAGCGTCAATCGATAAAACACGAGTCATTTTCGACAGTCCAAGGACAACACAGTCTTTCAGCGGTGTCGCCCCACCTGAGAGTCCCGTACCCGCACCTCGAGTGACAACTGGTGTCTTATTTTTACGACAAATTTTGAGTACAGCTTTGATTTGTTCCACACTTGTGGGTAGTGCCACAGCGATGGGTTTTTGTTTGTAAAGACCAAGAGCGTCACACTCAAAAGCTCGAGTATTCTCACTTCCAAGAATGACGTTACCCTTAGGCAGGGCGTAGGATAATTGGCGAGTTACTGACATGCTTGTCATTATCCAGTGATTTGAATTCACGTTGTGATTTAAATTCACGCTGCTATGAATTTTTTTACATTTACCAAAATTCAAATGTAAGATAATACGCACCAGTTCCTAACTGTCTTCTTTTTTTTAATCATCCAAAAAAAACATATCATGCAATCATTTAATCCACCTATAAGAACACTTATGGGTCCTGGCCCATCAAATGTTCACCCTAGAATTCTTAGCGCAATGGCTAGACCAACTATTGGCCACCTAGACCCTGCCTTTGTTGGCATGATGGACGAAGTTAAGGAAATGCTGAAAATCGCATTTAAAACTGAAAATGAGTTAACAATGCCTGTGTCTGCACCAGGTTCTGCGGGAATGGAGGCGTGTTTTGCAAACTTAGTCGAGCCAGGCGATAAAGTCATCGTTTGTAGTAACGGTGTTTTTGGTGGCCGCATGAAGGAAAATGTTATTCGTTTTGGTGGCGAAGCCGTGATGGTGGAAGACGATTGGGGAACTGCAGTCAGTGCACAAAAATTAGAACAAGCACTGAATGAAAACAAAGACACAAAAATTGTTGCTTTTGTTCACGCTGAAACGTCAACGGGTGCCATGTCTGATGTTAAAACACTTTGTCAGATTGCACATAAATATGGCTGTCTTACAATTGTTGACGCAGTAACATCACTTGCGGGTTCTGAGCTGCGTGTGGATGAATGGGAAATTGATGCCATTTATTCTGGCTC
>JBBWVS010000042.1:0-10651 GCA_050256335.1 Gammaproteobacteria bacterium
AAGATGGCCACAGTTTTACCCATTAAAGCCTGTGCTGTCTCACTATCACCAGCGGCCACCACTGTTCCAGCGCCTTCATTTCCAATCGGTAGCACTTGATCTAAACGCGACTTGATACGGGGCAAAATACTAGGATGTACTGGTGCGGTGACTGATTTTTTATCTGCACTAAGCTCTGCCTCCTGCAAATTTGCAGGGCCAAACATAGGCCACATATCTGAGGGATTAATAGGAGCCGCTTCTATACGCACTATCACTTCATGGGATTTAGGTGCTGGTAGATCAATATCTTTTAAGGATATTTCAAGTTGTCCATCTGTAGAGATAAGGGTAAATAGTTGTTTTGAGATCGTCATTGTTGATAGTTCTCCGTCTGCTGTAAAAGGTAAGTTAATGTCTTAATGTATTTATGACTATGGGCTTAGTATACGACGTTTTAATTATTGGAGGTTGCTATAAAGTCCGTGCAACAAAGTGTTTCAGACATAAAAAAGACGCCCTGAGACGTCTTGATTCTATGTATTTGGTGCCGACACGAGGATTTGAACCACGGACCTACTGATTACAAATCAGTTGCACTACCACTGTGCTATGTCGGCCTAAGGGCGAAATTATACAGCAAAGGGTTTTTTGTCTGCAATATTTTTTTTGCTTAAAAAACAATCAGATTTTACGATACTTTAGACCCAGTCGAATGCCGATACCCGCCAAAACCAAAGCCATTAGAAACCACTGAATTGCGTAGCCAATATGCTTGCCAATACTGCCTGTATAGGGCTTCCATTGTCTAACGAAACCGTATTCACTCTCGGGACTTAATAAGCCAAGCACAGGGGCAAAATCTAGCCCTGAAAGGCCGCTCATTTCCACCAAGTCAAGAGACTGTAATAATATTGGAAATTCAGTGTCTATTTCGCTCTCACCGAGCTCCATACGTTTCACTGGTAAGGATATTTGTATTTTGATTTGAGTGTTGTTGGTCAAAACCTCAATATCGGCAAGCTTATCACGCTGCCCGCGCCACGGCATAAAGCCACGGTTGATAAGGATTGCTTTGTTTGAATTGTCAATAACAAAAGGCGTTAAAACGTAATAACCGGAAGTCTGTTGAACAATTTGATTGTCGTAAATAAATTGCTTGTCTGGCAAATAATAGCCGTTTAGCCGTAAGTGGTAATACTCTTTTGCTTCAAGCCCATCAAGCGAAGTGACCAGCTCGACAGCGCCAGTATTGGCGATCTCGATCGCATCCTCAATGACGCGTTTTTCGTCCGCACGATCCAGCTGCCAAAAGCCTAATGAGGTTAAAAATACAACCATGATAGTAATCAGAGTTGCTGGCAGTAGAAACTTGAAGCTCATTACTGCGTTGGCAGCATGGTTGTGTTCGGCTCAATCCATCCCATAAAGCCAGAAAACATCAAAAGCACAAATAAGAACACCGAAAGGCCGATACGAATTCGAAGCGATTTAAACATTTTGTCAGAGCCCTCTTTGCCGCCCTTCACCATGCCAATCACTGCCGAACCAAGGCTAAACAAAATAACAATAATAATTGCAATAACTAAGTAACTCATAATTCCCTCTACTGTATTAAAAAAGCCCCAGAAAGGGGCCTTTTCTTGATCCACTAGCTAAATATTATAGCCAGTATACAAAAATGAATAGACCTAACCAAACAACGTCTACAAAGTGCCAGTACCAAGCGACACCTTCAAAAGCGAAGTGGTTGTCAGAATCAAAATGACCTTTCTGGATTCTGTATAGAATCACTGTCAACATGATGACACCAATGGTAACGTGGAAACCGTGGAAACCGGTCAATAGATAGAACGTAGAACCATAGATACCAGAAGTTAGTTTTAAGCCGTCATGGTATGCATGGCCGTATTCCGCGATTTGGAAGCCAAGGAACGCAACACCTAATGCGATTGTAGCGAGCATCCAAAATACCAATGCATTGCGGTGACCGGCACGAAGCGCGTGATGTGCGTAAGTGAGTGTTACGCCCGAAGTGAGTAGAAGGCCTGTATTTAATGCGGGCAGTCCCCAAGTGTCAACAAGAGCGAAGCCAGAAGAGAACTCAACACCGGATTGACCAACAGCGCCTGGCGTTTCAATTAAAGGCCAAGTCGCTTGGAAACCTTGCCAAATGTACTTACCCCACTCAAGTCCTTCGGTTGCGCCACTAAACATGTTGTTGTCTGCTCCGCCAAGCCATGGAACACTAAGGATTCTTGCGTAGAACAACGCACCAAAGAAAGCTGCGAAGAACATGACCTCAGAGAAAATGAACCAGCTCATACCCCAACGGAACGACTTATCTACCTGCTTGTTGTACATGCCGTTAACGCTCTCGTTAACTACCGTGCCTAACCAGCCGAACAGCATAAAGACAATAATTGCCATGCCTAGACCCATTACTGTACCGCCCCACTCAACACCGTGCATTTGGTTGGCAAAACCAATGAATAGTGTAGAAACACCAATTGAACCAATAATTGGCCAGTAAGTGCCATGAGGTACATAATAATCTTGATTGCTCATTTTTCTTCCTCTCTTTAACTGTCTAACTTAAAAAAATTGTAGGACAAACTTACGTCTTGTATGTTGATATCCATCTCTGGTTCAATCACAAAGCGAAGCGTCATCTCGACCTCTTCATGTGGCTTGAACACCTGTCTAGTAAAACAAAAACACTCTAATTTCTTAAAGTAGAGTGCAGCATCCGTAGGTGCAACACTGGGTACTGCTTGACCGATAACTTCAAAGTCCGTGTTGTTTTTGGCAATATAACTTGTTGTATAAAACTTGCCGGGAACAACGTCCATCGATATTACTTTTGGTCCAAATTGTACTGGGAACCCCGGCATGGTCGACGCAAAAAAACTTACCTCCACCAAGCGATTTTCATCAACCTCATATTGCTGTTCGCTGTCTACCGTGCCTGTTGTGCCGTTAAACCCTGTGATCTCGCACAAAACATCGTAAAGAGGCACCATGGCAAAAGCAAAACCGAACATCAAAATGGGCGCTGCAATCAGCTTTATCCAAAACCCTTTTGTTATCTTTCTTCTTTCCATTTCAACCACTAAGCACTAAGCATTAAGCATAATGGTCGCTGCATATATTCCTATGACAACAACGCCAACCAATATTGCGGTCAGGACGACGCCGTTATTTTTTCTACCGGCCATTAACTGTGCTGCGACTCTTCAAGAATCGTTGCACGAGATGGTGGTGTATTAAAACTGTGGTAAGGCGCAGGCGAGCTTAATGTCCACTCAAGGCCTTTTGCACTGTACCAAGGGCGTGCATCCGCAGGCTCACCATTGCGAATACAGTCAACCACAATGTAGGTTAACAAAACGAACGATAGGCCAAAGCTAAATCCGCCGATCGATGAAATAAAGTTAAAGTCCGCAAACTGCAATGAGTAATCAGGAATACGACGAGGCATGCCTGCAAGACCCAAGAAGTGTTGTGGGAAGAACAATACGTTGACCGAAATCATCGCCCACCAGAAGTGAACTTTTGCTAATTTCTCGTTATACATCTTGCCACACCATTTTGGCAACCAATAGAACACGGCCGCGATAATACCCCACAAAGCGCCTGTTACCAGTACGTAGTGAAAGTGCGCTACAACGAAGTATGTGTCGTGGTATTGAATGTCCGCAGGCGCGATACCTAGCATCAAGCCAGAGAAACCACCAATAGTAAACAAGAATACGAATGAAATTGCCCAAAGCATTGGCGTTTCAAACGTCATTGAGCCTTTCCACATAGTGGCAACCCAGTTAAAGACCTTAACACCTGTTGGTACAGCAATTAACATGGTTGCATACATAAAGTACAACTCACCAGCCACCGGCATGCCTGTTAAGAACATGTGGTGTGCCCATACGATGTATGACAAGAAAGCAATTGATGCTGTCGCGTATACCATTGACGAATAACCGAAAAGTGGCTTACGGGCAAACGTTGGGATAATGTGAGAGACCACACCAAAGGCAGGCAGAATCATAATATATACTTCGGGGTGACCAAAGAACCAGAAGATATGCTGGAACATAACTGGATCGCCACCGCCACTTGCGTCAAAGAACGCAGTACCGAAGTTACGGTCAGTAAGCATCATTGTTACCGCACCCGCCAATACTGGCATCGCACCAATAAGAAGGAATGACGTAATCAGCCAAGTCCATACGAAAAGAGGCATGTCCATCATTCTCATTTCAGGCGCACGCATATTAAGCACTGTAGCAATAATATTAATCGCACCCATGATTGATGAAAAGCCTAATAGGTGAACCGCAAAAATGAAGAAGTCTGTTGAGTCTGGAGCAAACGTTGTTGATAACGGCGCGTAGAACGTCCAACCAAAGGCCGGCGCGCCGCCGTCCATAAAGAACGTGCTCAACAAAATACCACCAGCAAATGGTAGAATCCAGAAACTCCAGTTGTTCATACGTGGTAGTGCCATATCAGGCGCACCTATCATCATAGGAATTAACCAGTTACCCAAGCCAACGAAGGCTGGCATAATCGCACCAAACACCATGATAAGGCCGTGCATTGTTGTTAGCTGATTAAAGAACTGTGGGTCCATTAGTTGTAGGCCGGGCTGTAGTAGCTCTGCACGAATGCCCATCGCAAACGCGCCACCAATTAGTAGCATCGTAAAAGCGAACCACATGTAAAGTGTGCCGATGTCTTTATGGTTGGTTGTCTTAACCCATCTTAACAGGCCTTTTTCAGGGCCGTGATGATCGTCGTGTGCTGCAGTATAACTCATATGTTTCTCCTTAGATTAGCGTGCAGATGTAGCATCTGCTGGCTGAACAACCGAGCCTGTGTTACCAAAAGCTCTTCTTTCGTAAGTAATCACAGCGGCTAGGTCAGCGTCGCCCAACATCTTGAACGATGGCATGCCATTTTTACCGTTGATTACAATATTTAAGTGGTCAGCCGCATCACCATTAGCAATACTCGACCCTTTGATTGCCGGACCGTAACCGCCGCTACCATCGGTCATATGACAACCAGCACAGTTCGTGTTGTACAAAGTCTCACCTTGTGCCATTAAGTCCTCTTCAGACCATGTTTGTGTTGCGGCCTCGACTGCAGCAGCTGCTACGCCTTGTTGCTCAGCAACCCAAGCTGCGTAATCTGCCTTAGAGACAACATCAACCACGATTGGCATAAAGCCATGCTTTGTACCGCAAAGCTCAGCACATTGGCCTCTATAAGTGCCAATTTCTGTAGGCCTCGCCCATGCGTCATTGATGAAGCCAGGGTTGGCATCTTGCTTAACTGCAAACGCTGGAACCCACCAGTTGTGAATTACGTCGTTTGAGGTAATTAAGAAACGAACCGTTGTGTCAACTGGGATAACCAAGTGATTGTCAACTGAAAGTAAGTAAATATCGCCCGATGCATCAAGCGCTTCGCGCTCTGCTGGCGAACCGTGTTCTTTGTGTTTGTCGTTAGCGACGTGTTCACGGTCATCCATAACATCTTTTGAGGATTGTGAAAGGTTGGAGATAAAGCTAATGCCCTCTACAGGATAGTCGTATTGCCATTTCCACTGGTGGCCTGTCACCTTGATAGTCATGTCGGCCTTGTCAAGCACTTCAATGTCAATCAACGTCTTAGTGGCCGGAATTGCCATTGCAATCAGGATTAGAATGGGAACACCTGTCCAAATAAATTCAACCGTTGTGCTCTCATGAAAATGAGCTGCTTTATGTCCTTTAGATTTCCTATGAGCCACAATTGAATAGAACATTGCGCCAAAAACAACAATACCAATAACAACACACACCCAGAACACCATCATGTGTAAGTCGTAAATATCCTTACTCACTTCAGTAATACCCTGTGTCATGTTTAGTCCATACTCCGCCATTGCGGCTTTTGAGCACAGTAATGCAATCAATGCGCTTGTCAGCGTCAATAATCTTTTCATAGATCCTCCAAAAATAATCTAGCTTGCTGTTTCAATCAAAAAATGTGCTAAATGATACCTGTTTATTGCCATTTAACCAAGTCTTAATTCACTTTTTATCTCAACACAGGGTGAAGTTTTTTCATCAACAGTTGATTATTTCGAAAAAACCCTAAGTTGTTATGAAGGAGTCTCAGTTCGCTCGATTTTCATAAATACCTCTTGCGCGATAACTCCGCTGCATTAAAATAATTGTTATTCGATAATCGCAATTTCGTATGTATATAAAAACACTATCATTCGCACTAGTTTTGGCACTAATTGTTGTTGTTCTTGGGGCTTACACACGACTTGCCGATGCGGGCCTTGGCTGCCCCGACTGGCCGGGTTGTTATGGCCAGTTGATCGTACCGGATGTTGTTGATGGGACGACCATTGAGGGCTATGAGCGACCGGTCGAAGCGGCTAAAGGCTGGAAAGAAATGATCCATCGCTACGCCGCATCCACGCTAGGCCTGCTTATTGTGGCACTGTTCTTTTTTGCTGCTTTTCGAAAATCGACAAGACCTCAGTCGGCGGGTTTACCAGCATTTTTAGTTGGGCTGGTTATTTTTCAGGGAGCTCTCGGGATGTGGACGGTAACCGAACTGGTACACCCCGGCATCGTTTCCATGCACCTAATTGGCGGCTTTTCAACAACCTGTTTGTTGCTCTGGTTGTTGCTAAACCAGCAACCCCCAAGTAGACATCATCAACACATCTTAAAACGACACAAGCTGATTTTAATGACAACTTTTGCATTACTTTGTCTGCAAATATTTCTTGGCGGCTGGACCAGCACCAACTACGCAGCGCTTTCTTGTGGCGAATTTTTCCCGACTTGCTTAGGCGAGTGGTGGCCGGGTGGTATGAACTTTGCCGACACCTTCTTCTGGGGTCCGCTTGGGGTTGATTATGAGTTTGGCGTACTTGATCACGACAGCCGAAGTGCCATTCAAATGCTGCATAGAGTTGGGGCTCTTGTTGTTACCACTGCCATCGTAATTCTAATTGTGAGCATGAAAAACTATCCAAGACTAAAGGGCGGCTTGATGCTGGTGATGGTAATGCTTGCGCTACAAGTTATGCTGGGCATCCTTAATGTTATGCTGTCATTACCAATACTTGTTGCGGTTCTTCACAACGCTGTTGCGCTTGGTCTGCTTTTAAGCTTTGTAGCGCTTATGCATAAGGTTTTTAGAAAAACAATTAGCTAACCAGGGTCGCTAATGAATAAAACGACAACAGCAATTGCGACGATCACGGCAATTATCATACTAGCGCTTATTGCTTTTTTCTTAACAAGTTCAAAAAGCATCGACGAATTAAAGCGTTCAGTTGCGCCTACAGCCTCGCTTTACCCGGAGGCAAAAGCCGTTTCAAATATGCTAAATTTTGTTGACGACAGTTCAAGCGCCATCCACCTCTCAGAAGTTTCAAACAACAAATGGGTGTTGCTGTATTTTGGCTACGTCTCTTGCCCGAATGTTTGCCCAATGGACCTAGGAAAAATTAGCCAAACTCTGCATAAAATGAAACGAAAGAACGACTTGCAAGTTGTTTTTGTGTCTGTTGACCCAGATAGAGATGTCGGCAAAATGAATGCATTTGTCAAGGGGTTTAACGAGGGCTTTGTAGGACTTAGTGCTTTTGAAAATGAGCTTAGGACAATAAGCAAAACACTGGGTATTTATCGTCAGGTGGTTGCGGCACAGGAAAAGATCACATCGCATGCACACGACGAGCACTCAGACACAGAACACAAGCATTACGAGGTGGATCACACCACCAGTTACCTGCTTCTTAACCCAAAACTGGCACTAACCGCAATCCTCTCTAGCCCGCACGAGCCCAATGCAATGGCAAAGGCGCTCGACGAGATTATAACAACGCTACGATAGAGCGAAACGGACAGCGGTGATAATAACGCCGATAAAGATTGCCACCATAATTAGGGCAACGATAATGTAGGCTAAAGGCCCTTGTTTCTCTGTTTTTTCGAAGTCTTTGGCCAGGTTTTCTTTTTTGCCAATACCTACCATGGCTGATGCCACCGCTTTAAATACCTGAAGAATGTCTTTCATCTAAAGATTTCTTTAGAAGCGAATAAGCAAGTAGTGATCAACCAGTAACGCCACAAACAAAATCATTAAGTAATTAACCGAATACATAAAAGTGCTAAAAGCAATTTTAGGATTTTCGGGTTCACGATAAATCTTGATAGCATACCCCAAAAAGATAAGCCCCAATACTACGGCCGAGACCAAGTAAATAAGGCCACTCATGCCAGTCAAATATGGCAGCAGAGTCACCACAAACAGCAAAGCTGTGTACAGCAATATTTGCACTCTTGTGTACTCAAGACCATGTGTCACTGGCAACATCGGCACGTCCACTTTTCTGTACTCTTCAACGCGATGAATCGCCAACGCCCAAAAGTGTGGTGGCGTCCAAATAAAGACAATCAAAAACAACAACAAGGCGTACTCTATATTTTGCGTGCCTGCAACCGCAGTCCACCCTAATACTGGTGGCGCCGCGCCTGCAGCGCCACCAATGACAATATTTTGTGGTGTAGCGCGCTTCAGATACATGGTGTAGATTACCGCGTAACCAATAAGAGAGATAAAGGTCAGCACCATAGTAATGGTGTTTACGAAAAACTGTAAAACTCCCAAGCCAACAAGGCCTAAAAATATTGCCCAAATTAACGCCTGGGTGCGTGTCACTTTGCCTTGTGGTAGCGGTCTCTGGTCGGTGCGAGACATTTGTGTGTCGATTTGCTCATCAACGATATGATTAAACACTGCGGCAGAGGCGGCAGACATCCCGATGCCAACCGATGCGCTTAAAACAACAAACATGTCTGGCAAATAAGGAGACGGCACCGCTAAAAACATACCCACCACTGCAGTGAGCAAAATCAAGGTAACAACTTTTAATTTACACAATCCCAGTAGGTCACTTAAAGATGGCATGAGGTTATCCTATTCTTGAGTATTTAAATAAACGCTTTAAATCTTTAATAACGCGCTTGATATCAAAACTGTCCGGCTGATAATAAAGCATGATGTTTCCAAGTGGGTCAATTAAGAAAATCGACCTTTGTGGATAGGCTTTCAACCTGGCCATTACAGTGTCGCCGGTAATCATTGCACTGATCAAGCCCTCATCAATCTCACTAGGGCCAGAGCCGTCCTCAATAATGGCGATTCGTTGCACGCGACGCATATCAGCGTTCATTAAAATACGTGTATCTTTGATGTTTTTAATGCTTGTGTTGCAAGCAGCGTCACAGCTTTGATCAACATAAGCCAAAGTCCACAGCCCTTGCAGCGTATTTTCGCCCTCTAGGTCAATGTCACTTTGTTCGGTGGTAATGATGGGCTGTACAAACTCACCATAATTAACCGTGCTACCGAAACCCTCATCAACAACATAATAATAAGTCAAAGTGCCGAGCACAATAGGCAATACAAACATCGCCAACAATACCCACAATTCTTTTCTTGCTGTCATTAGTTACCTCGAGACCTTTATATAAATAGTTTTAAAATTTGATGAGAGCTAAAAATTTGTAAAAAATGTGTAAAAATTTGCAATTAATGGCCATAGTCCTTAATCAGAATTTTTCTACATTTTTTATCTTTTTAAGCCCCAACCTTTTGGGACAACGGGATCTTTCGCCTTTTCGGGCGTTAAATATTTTTGCTTGACAACAAGTAGAGCTTCGAAAATTATGCCTTGTAAAAAGCAAAAAATCCCGTTGTCAAACTCAAAACTATTTATACAAAGATCTTACTTTAATTCAAAAAGAGCAGTATGATACGCTGAATAGGCTTAAAACTCAAACGCTTAGAGCCTAACCTCAATGCCGTGATCACGCATCGCCTGCTTGGCTTGCGCAACTGTGTATTCGCCAAAATGAAAAATACTTGCCGCCAAAACAGCGTCTGCGCCGCCTTTTAAAACGCCTTCAGCAAGATGCTCCAAATTGCCAACACCGCCTGAGGCGATAACCGGCACATCAACCGCATCGGATATAGCACGCGTCAATAATAAATCAAATCCATCTTTAGTGCCGTCCCTATCCATCGAAGTCAACAACACCTCGCCTGCGCCACAGTCGCCTTCGGTCATTTTTACCGCCCACTCAATGGCATCAATGCCGGTCGGCTTACGCCCTCCGTGGGTAAAAATTTCCCATTTTGGCGGGTTGTCCGAGACGCGCTTGGCGTCAATAGCAATCACAATACACTGCGAGCCAAATCGCTCGCTTAATTCGTTAATAAGCTCAGGATTGAATATAGCCGCAGAGTTAACCGCAACCTTGTCGGCGCCAGCGTTGAGCATCGCACGAACATCTGCAGCTTTGCGTATACCGCCGCCCACTGTTAAGGGGATGAACACTTGTTCAGCGATTTTTTCAACCATGTGCACCGTTGTATCGCGG
The DNA here is from genome assembly GCA_050256335.1 of Gammaproteobacteria bacterium. Taxonomy (GTDB): domain Bacteria; phylum Pseudomonadota; class Gammaproteobacteria; order PS1; family Pseudothioglobaceae; genus Pseudothioglobus. Next base: position 10,443 of record JBBWVS010000042.1, read on the forward strand.
CCTTCATGCGAGGCGGTGATATCGAGAAAAGTAATCTCGTCAGCGCCCTCACCATCGTAACGCTTGGCAACTTCAATGGGGTCGCCTGCATCTTTAATATCAACGAATTGCACGCCTTTGACAACGCGACCATCACGAACATCTAAACAAGGAATAATGCGCTTTGCTAAACTCATGGGGCAACATTATACCCACCGAGGTGAGAAAGC
>JBBWVS010000043.1:0-14246 GCA_050256335.1 Gammaproteobacteria bacterium
CCGTTTGACATGTCTGAACTTCACAAAGTGGTGACTAACAATATAGATGCATGTCCAACAACTTCAGACATGGTCGCCCAATGGGCTGCAAAGAAAAATGACCTTGCCACTCAACTCACTGAGCAGGAGCGCAAGAAAAAAGAGCTCACTGCCGAACAAACAGCCTTCGAAAAAGACCAACTATCTAGATTGAAGTCCAGCTACATCGGTTTAATTGCTGTACGTGTTAAGGATCAGTGGCGTTATATGGGTGCAGAAGACGACTGGGGTTGTGACGTTTATATTATTCAAGATGAAGATGGCTAAGTTGAGGCTGTGAATGTTCAAGATTGCACTATCAATGATAGCAGCAAAGCTCGATCATTCCAAAACTCTATTGAACGTGCTGTTTACAAGGCATCACCACTACCAATGACGCCAGATCAAAGTGTGTTTGATACTGAAATTATGTTCTTCTTTAAAGTAAATTAAAGGAACACAACATTCAATTATCAAAAACAACAGTGGTCAATCCAGTGTGGTTTTTGACTTCTCCCTTTACAAGTCAATGCAAATAATACTTTGTGAAGTGGAGCGGGGATATTTTGGTTGTTTGAACGAAGTGAGTTCCCAAAATATAGCGAAACGAGCCATAGTAATATTTAGAGTTGATTTGTCGTGGCGTCTTCTTTCGGTTACCTTTCTGGACGAGCAGAAAGGTGGCAAAGCCTAAAAGAGGAATTGAAAATTCCGAAAAGGATTTAACAAAAAAAATTTTGGAAAAAATAGGAATGAGTGATTTACAATCTTTTTCCGAAGATATCGGTGCCAATTCGCACAAATGTCGCACCATTTTCGACCGCTAGCTCCAAATCTTGACTCATTCCCATCGATAAAGTGTCCATTGCTGGGTATTTAGCCAATAAATTCGCCATTTTGACAAAGCTTTGAGCGGGATGTGCTTGACTGGGAATGCACATAAAACCTCGAAGAGAAATATTTGGAAAATTTTCAATTTGGGGTACAACTGAGGCAATTTCTTCCAACAAAAAGCCAGATTTAGTTGATTCTTGATCAATATTCACTTGCAACAAAATATTCAAATCAGCCAAAGACGCTAACCTTTGATCGCTCAGTCTTTTTGCTATTTTTAAGCGCTCAACACTGTGCACCCAGTCAAAGTGCGCAGCTATTTTTGACGTTTTGTTGGATTGGATCGGGCCGATAAAATGCCAAATAAGCCCTTGCCCTTGAAGGATGTTTATTTTTTCAAGCGCTTCTTGAAGATAGTTTTCACCAAAATGCTGTTGTCCAGCATCAACGGCTAACTGAATATCGTCAGCGCTGCGAGTTTTACTGACAGCAATTAATTGAACACTTTGATTGTGACTAACCGAGTCTATTCGCGATTGAACTTTTGCAAGACTCTCAATAATCATTAGAAGACAGTGCTTGCCTCAAACACCGGACCATCGACACAAACGCGCTTCATTGCCGGTCCATTTTCCGTTTGCACCAGTACAGTACAACCGGCACAGCCACCCACCGCACAGGCCATAAATTCTTCCAGTGACACTTGGCAAGGTAAGCTGAATTCCTCCGCCAATTGAGCAACCGCTTCCAACATTGGGTGTGGGCCGCAAGAGTAAATCTCTACTTGAGCCAACTCATCTTCGCTTAAAGAGGTTAAGTATTCTCTTGCTAAATCAGTGACATAGCCTTGATAAGCGCCCTCATAATTTTGCAAACTCGCGAGTCGACACTCGATACCCCAGTCTTCCAACAATGGCATCGTATGCGTTGCACCACCGTAATTAACCCCATTATCAGCCGCTTTGTGAGCAAAAGGAAACGGCACTTCAGAGCCTAGAATGGTGAAAGGTGTGTAACTAGAATCGCCTTGCAATTGCTGAGCAATAGCAATCATTGGTGGCATACCGACACCACCGCCAATAAGCAACGGTCTTTTATTGTCAGTGAGCTCAAAACCGACACCAATCGGCCCAATAGCCGACAAAAATTCACCAATCTTACGTTCGGCCAACTGGCGGGTACCTTCGCCCACATTTTTGTATAGAAGGTCAAATGTTTCATTTTCAACATCAACCGACATGATTGAGATTGGCCTGCGCATTGGTAAAGCATCAGAAACACTGATATGAACAAATTGTCCTGGCTTTGTTTCACTTGCAATTTCTGCAGAAGATAGGGTTATGATGTATTGCTCACCTTCGAATTTATAATGCGCTAAAACTTGGCAGTCATAAACACCAATTGTGCCGCGAGTTGACTTACTCATCGGCGGTAATTAATGTTCCAACACCACTATCGGTAAAGACTTCAAGCAACACAGCGTGAGATACTCGGCCATCACTGATGGTCGTACTACCAACGCCTTTTTCAACAGCAGAAAGTGCGCAACCAATCTTGGGTAACATGCCGCCGTGAATCGTGCCGTCATTGATCAGCTCATTAACCCTTGTTGCGTTTAGACTGGTTAAAAGCTCACCATGCGCATCCAAAAGGCCAGCAGTATTTGTTAATAAAATCAGTTTTTCAGCGTTTAGCGCCTCCGCAACAGCGCCGGCAACCAAATCCGCATTAATATTGTATGAGAAACCATCCTTGCCAACACCAATAGGTGCAATGACGGGGATAAAATCCCCTTGTAGTAACAAGTCTATAACAGAAGTATCAACTTTATCAACCTCGCCAACGTGACCTAAATCGATAATTTCAGAAGTGGGGTTTGCCACCATGTTTTGTAATTTTTTGGCAGTAATAAGATGACCATCCTTACCCGTTAAACCAATTGAATGGCCGCCGTGCTGATGAATAAGGTTAACAATTTCTTTGTTAACGAGGCCTCCCAGAACCATCTCCACCACGTCCATGGTCTCAGCATCTGTCACGCGCATGCCGTTGACAAATTCACTCTCCTTACCAATCTTCTTCAGTGTGTTTCCAATCTGTGGGCCGCCGCCATGCACAACAATTGGGTTCATACCGACCGATTTCATTAATACAATATCACGGGCAAAACTTGACTTTAATTCTTCATCAACCATGGCATTGCCACCGTACTTAATGACAATGGTTTTGCCTCGAAACTTTTGGATGTAAGGCAAGGATTCAGACAGAACGCTGGCAATATTGTGTATTTGCATAATTTATTGTTAAAGAAAAACTAGCGAGTATTTTACCCCATAGGTATTTCTAGGTTAAGTCAGTGACAAGCTTTACCGAATTTCTTAAGACGCCAATAGTTATAGGGCCACGGCGTGATAAAACCAAAAAACAGCGAAATAGGCAATACCCACCACATAAACACTGCGCCGCCGGTTAATAAATAGTCCACCAAGTTCATTGCCACCTCCATTGAGATCATGGAAATAAGGCTCATACCAACGGCTGTTTTAAAAGCCAGCTTTAGCGCCATTGATTGGCGCACCAATATAATGGTTTCAAGAATAATGCTGGTAACAATACCGTTAAACATTGCCAAAGCAAAAATAAATAGGGTTGAGTAGCCACTATCTTGCATGATTGCAATCGTACCAAAGTCACCAATTGCACAACCAATTAAACACCATTTGGTGTTATTGGCGCTGCTCTTCCACGTGTGTTTACAAGACCAAAATTCACTCATTTCTTCCACCTATTGTTTAAATCTATTATCGTATTTTGTTTTAATTTCACTCGACCATAAGCTAAAAATATAGTCAAGTGCCGCTTGTTTTTCATCATCAGTTAGCTCTTTTTCAAAAGCAGGCATCTGACCGCCCATTTTAATGCCACCTTCGTTAATCGTTTTCAATAATTGCGCCGGCGAATGATGCCAAGAATGTGCTATACCATCAAGAGGGGGTGCTGGATATTTCCCGTCAACACCCCTCTCCTTCCAATTACTGACAAGCCCGCCCGCCTCTTTACCGTGACAAACCACACAGTTAGCCTCAAATACGGCTTTGCCAGTGGCAATATCCGCATTTTCAGAATTATCACTACTGCAAGCAGAAAGCAGCAGCAACAAAGAAATACAAAGCAATTTCATAGAGATCCTTGCAGTAATCATTTTAGATTTGATCGTGGGATTGTTTTTATTTTACAAGTCATAATTTTTGAAACCCTACTTGTTGTCTAGTGATGAAATTTAACCCAGAAAAATAGAAAAAATCCTCCACTTCAAAGGGCTATGGCAAAAATGCTAAAAAGATCTCTTATAAAAACATCTCCTGCAAATCATTAACAAAATTAAAACCTTTTGCAGTAGGCACAACTTTATTATCTTGAAGGCTCAACAAGCCCAAATCACTGGCATTACCGAGTCTTTCATCGATAATACTCCGAGATCTTCCAGTTCTTGATTCGAATAATTCCAAGTCAAAGCCCTGTTTTAATCTCAGCGCATTGAGCATAAACTCAAAAGTTGTATTTTCGATGATTTTAGTAGTTGAATCAAGCTTTTTCCCTTGAAATTTAACCATGTAATCTTTCGGTAATTTGGGCTTTAACGTGCGAAAGATTGTGTGATTATTACTGTCCGTTATCTTACCGTGCGCCCCTGCACCAATACCTAAATAATCGCCAAATTGCCAATAATTCATATTATGCTTCGATGGAATTTTGCCGTACGCCGAAATCTCATATTGCTGATGTCCATGGCTCTGTATCAATGCCGCCCCTTTTGCACTCATTGCCCAAATATCCTCATCGTCAGGCAATTTGGGTGGAAATTTGGCAAACAAGGTGTTTGGCTCCAAGGTGAGTTGATAAAAAGAAATATGAGTCGAGTTAAACGACAAGGCTATTTCGATATCACTCAGACATTGTTTCATTGTTTGCCCTTCAAGGCCATGCATCAAATCGATATTAAAATTGTCAAAACCCACTTCTTTGGTTTTTTCAATGGCGTGAATAGCTTCATCGCTCGAGTGAATTCTGCCCAGTTGGCGCAGGTGTTGATCATTAAATGATTGCACGCCAATCGACAGTCGGTTAATGCCAGCGTCTCTGAAGCGAGCAAATTTATCAATCTCAAATGTACCCGGATTGGTCTCCAAAGTGATTTCCGCACCTTCATCAATACTGAGGTTCTGATAAAGTCCATGCATCAATCGCTCAAGCTCACTACCGCCAAGCAAGCTGGGGGTGCCACCACCAATAAAAATTGAGTGAATGGAGCGACCTTGAAGATAAGGCAAATCTTGCTCTAAGTCTGTGAGTAAAGCCTCAACATAAGCGCCATCTGGTACACCTTCATGGGAATTAAAGTCACAATAAGGGCATTTTTTTACACACCAAGGATAGTGAATGTAGAGTGAAATTGGCGGTAAATATAACAATGGCTCAGTCTTTAAGTTGTTCTAAAAAAGTTTGCAGAGCTTGACCCCTGTGCGATATTTTGTTTTTTTCTTCAGAGCTTAGTTCTGCAGAAGTGCAACCATGTGAGGGTAGATAAAAGATAGGATCGTAGCCAAAACCGCCTTGACCGCTTGCCTCATCAGCAATTTCACCCTCCCAACCTTTTTGGATAATCACCGGTGTAGGGTCTTCGCCGTGCTGGACGAAGGCAAGCGCACACCAAAATCTCGCTTGTCGACTGCCGGTATTTTGACGCTTTAAGTCGACCAATAATTTTTGCAAATTTTTCTCATCGCTAGCTCCTTCACCAGCATAACGCGCCGAATAAATACCGGGTGCGCCGTTCAATGCATCAACCACTATCCCTGAATCATCGGCGAGCGCTGGCAGGCCAGTTTGTCTAGAGGCATTGCGCGCCTTGATTAGAGCGTTCTCCACAAAACTGAGGCCTGTTTCTGGTACTTCATTCACGCCCAACTCTTTTTGCGAGACAACCTCGTAAACGCCTTTCAGCATCGCATTCATCTCACGTACTTTTCCTAAATTTCCAGTGGCAAGAATGAGTTTTTTCATGAATGATTTATATGTAAAGTGTTGGGGAAATTATATAGCCCGCTCAGCATTTTATAGTGAAACTTGCATCTGAGGTATAATCGCCCATCAATAGCAATCGGAGTGTGGGATGACACAAGATGAAATGAAAAATGATGTGGCAAAAGCCGCCCTTAAATACATCGTTCCAAATACGATTATTGGCGTTGGCACAGGCTCTACAGCCAATTTTTTCATTGATGCCTTAGCAACAATGAAGGATCAAATTATAGGCACAGTAGCCAGCTCGTTGGCCACACAAGAACGCCTAGAAGGTCACGGTATTACTGTGTTTGATCTTAACGACGTTGAATCTATGTCGGTCTATATTGATGGTGCAGATGAATCGGATGCTGAACTCAATCTTATCAAAGGTGGTGGTGGTGCGCTCACAAGAGAGAAAATTGTCGCCGCAGTCGCACAGCAGTTTGTTTGTATTGCAGACGAATCCAAGTTGGTTGAAACTCTGGGCGAGTTCCCTTTGCCAGTTGAAGTGATTCCAATGTCTGCAAATTACGTTACACGTGAAATCACCAATAACATTGGTGGCACGCCTGTCCTACGAGAAGGCTTTGTCACGGATAACGGCAATCTTATTCTTGATATTAAAGGCTTGAAAATCACCAATCCAAAAGCACTAGAGACTAAGCTAAACAACATTATTGGCGTTGTTACCAATGGCTTATTCGCCAATCGTAGTGCCGACGTGTTACTTCTTGGCACCCAGCAAGGCGTTAAAATGATAAGCCTTTAGGAAAAAAGAGGCTTGTTATTGACAGATTTTCAGTGCAGGCATAAAATAATCCCTAGAACATAACAAGTAATTAATTTCTATTTATTGAGGTCTTTATGACGCAACATGTATTAGATGCAACTGGGCTAAACTGCCCAATGCCCATTTTAAAAGCTAAGCAGGCACTGGCAAAAATGCAGGCGCAAGACACTCTCGAGGTAACCTGCACCGATAAAGGCTCGACCAAGGACTTTATTGCTTTTTGTAATCAAACGGGTAACACATTGCTTTCGCATGAGGCCAAAGACAATCAATTTATTTTTAATATCGAGAAGAGCGCTTAAATGTCTGAAAACAACGGAATGACAATAATTGCCTCAAAAGGCACATTGGACTGGGCTTTTCCACCATTTATTGTGGGTTCAACAGCTGCTGCAATGGGGAAAGAGGTGACAATATTTTTTACTTTTTATGGCCTTGGTTTGCTCTTAAAAGACCTCTCAAGTTTACGCGTCTCTCCTCAGGGCAACCCCGCAATGCCGATGAAAATGCCTTTTGGCCCGCAATGGCTTCAGAAGATTGATTTCGGTCCAAAAATCCCCAATATCATGTGGAATATTCCTGGAATGGAGTTTTTTGCAACAAGCATGATGAAAAAAACAATGAAAAAAAACAACATTGCCACCATCGAGGAGCTCAGGGAGGTTTGCCTTGAAATGGGGGTTAAACTCATTGCTTGCGAAATGACAATTGGGATGTTTGGCTACTCAAGGGATGACTTTATCGATGGCATCGAATACGCTGGAGCAGCAACCTACCTAGATATTGCTCAAGGCTCTAATCATGATTTGTTTATCTAAATAGATAAACAAATAATTAAAAAAAGTTTAGCGCAAGTCAAGAATAGGCCAGTTTTTATTCTCAGCATAACCCTTCAACACTGCATCAGGATTAACGGCAACTGGATAATCCACAATGTCTAGTAGCGGAATATCGTTATGTGAATCAGAATAGAAACTTGAGCCCTCAAGCGTTTCATCATTCTCCTCAAGCCAGAGCATTAAATTATCCACTTTTCCCGAGCCATAAGTAGGAATACCAAGAATCTTACCGGTATAGTGACCATCAATCATCTCGGGTTCAATTGCTAAAAGATTATCGATACCGTAGTGTTTTACAATCGGTGCAGTTACAAATCGACAGGTGGCGGTAACCACCAGCAAGGTATCGCCTTGGCTTCTATGTTTGTCAATCAGGCATTGCGCTTTATCAAGGAAAATAGGTGTAATTTTCTGCTGCATAAATTGCTGATGCATTGATGCCAACTCTTCCAAACTAAAACGAGTAAGTGGCTCAATGGCAAACTCTGAATATTCATGAATATCAAGTGTACCAAGGTCGTATTGCAAATAATACTGTTCGTTCCTTTCTCGGTGTATTTTTGCATCAACCGCACCAATATCACACAAAAACTCACCCCACAGATAATCGGCATCACCGCTAATAAGTGTGTTATCCATATCAAAAATTGCTAATGACATACACTCTCCTTAATAATTTGAATAATTTCATCGATTGAATCAACAACATGCATCAACATCAAATCTTGATGGTCAATATAACCATCCTCCGCTAATTGCTCAAACCAAGATAGCAGTGGTTTCCAATAATCGATGCCATATAGAATCAAAGGTATTGGGCGCATTTTCTGCGTTTGCACCAAAGTCAGCACCTCCATCAACTCATCGGCTGTACCGTAACCACCGGGGAAGTATACACAAGCTCTTGCATGCTTAACCAGCATTACTTTGCGCGAAAAGAAATGTTCAAAAGTCAGGCACTCATCCAGATAAGGATTGGCACTTTGTTCGTGCGGCAGTTCAATATTAAGCCCTATGCTTTTTGACTTGCCTTCATAAGCACCCTTATTGGCGGCTTTCATAATGCCAGGCCCAGCGCCAGTGAGGATGTTATAACCATCGTCTGATAATTCTTTTGCTAATTGATAAGCGTCTTGATACAAAGGATCTGTACGGTTTACTCTTGCCGAACCAAATACAGTAATGTTATTTTTATAGGGTGCCAAGCGCTGCTGCGCCTCGGCCATTTCAATCCCAACATCAACGATATTCATCGAGAGTCTTTAATCATTATGAATGATTGACAAAGATCTTTCATAACTGGGAGAATGCCTGACTTGCCGCATCAATGGTTTTATCGAGTTCATTTTTTCCATGAGCACTCGATAAAAATCCAGCCTCATAAGCAGAGGGTGCTAAATACACACCTTGCTTCAACATCAGCTGATAAAAAGCTTTAAAGCGCTCAATATTGCAACTGGATGCTTGAGCAAAATTGCTAACCTTTTCCTCATCACTGAAGAACAATCCAAACATACCGCCGACCGTATTCGCTGTCATTGGAATGCCGTTCTCAGCCGCTGCTTTAACAATACCTGAAGTTAAATACTCGGTACTTTCGCTTAGGTTTTTATAGAAATTCGTATCACCCTCCAATACCCTTAGCATCGCTAAACCGGCAGCCATAGACAGCGGATTGCCCGATAATGTTCCTGCTTGATACACGGGGCCCAAAGGTGCGATTCCGCTCATGATATCACGCCTTCCACCAAAAGCCGCCACAGGCAACCCACCACCAATCACTTTGCCCAAAGTTGTTAAATCAGGCTTCACTTGATAATACGCCTGTGCGCCACCGAGTGCTACTCGAAAACCGGTCATCACTTCATCAAAAATAAGCACGGTGCCGTGTGCGTCACACATATCTCTTAAGCCTTGTAAAAACCCTTCACTCGGCGGGATACAATTCATGTTGCCAGCCACGGGCTCAACAATAATGCACGCTACCTGTTCGCCAAGCTCAGCAAATAATGTTTGAACTGACTCTAAGTTGTTGTACTCCAGGGTCAGTGTGTGCTGTGCTAAATCTTCTGGCACGCCCGGCGAAGTGGGAACGCCTAAAGTTAACGCGCCTGAACCCGCTTTAACCAATAGAGAATCCGAATGACCGTGATAGCAACCCTCAAACTTAACAATTTTATCTCGATTGGTATAACCTCGAGCTAAACGGATAGCGCTCATGGTTGCTTCTGTGCCCGAACTCACCATCCGCACAAGTTCAATGGACGGCACCAGTTTGCAAACTTTTTTTGCTAATTGAGTTTCAATTTCAGTCGGTGCACCAAAACTCAAGCCCTTGTCCAAGGTGTCTCTAACAGCGTCAAGAATTATCGGATTTGAATGACCCAAAATCATCGGCCCCCATGAACCAACGTAGTCTATGTATTCTTTGCCATCAACATCAATAAGATAAGCGCCCTCGCCACGCTCAAAATAAATAGGATCACCACCAACACCATTAAACGCCCTCACAGGCGAATTAACACCGCCAGGAATGTAGTTCTTTGCTTCATTAAAAAACGTTGACGATTGACTCATAGCACTCCTTGAGGGTTGGTAATAACTGGATATTGCTTAAGGTGCGTAATATGCGACCAAACAATGAGCACATTATCCAATAATAAGGTTATATTCACAGGGCTTTGTGACAACGAAATCGAATGTGAAATATCATCCAGTAATCTGAATAAATTAGCCAAAGATGCCTTGCTAACAACCTTGTTTAGTTCCAACAATGCACCTTCTTTTTTGAGCATCTTTATACGAATACCTTCAGTAATGAGTTGCTGTAAACAAACAAGTGTCTCTAGCTCATACCCTTCAAATAGCTCCGTTTCAATGGTTTTAGCGGGATTCATTGCCATTTCCAGCAAATGATTCTGCCAACTTTGAAACTGAAGAAAATAATCTCCTTGCAATTCCTCTGCCGCTTTAAATGGAATGCCATGTGCATTTTCAAGTAACTGAGCAGCATCAAAGTCACTGCGTTTTTCACGATCAATATGCTTAGATAACCACTCGACACTCTCAGAATCAAAGGCCGGACTTATATGTACACTTTGACAACGAGAACGAATGGTGGCTGGCAGTGCATTGGCGTTATGCGCCAATAATATAATCAATGTGTTTTCGCGAGGCTCTTCCAATGTTTTTAGCAGGCTATTAGCAGCACTTACATTCATTTGATCCGCATAAAAAATAACGCCAATTTGCAACTCATCTGCCGTTTTGTTTAGAATATCACAAAAAGCTCGAATTTGATCCACACGAATCTCTTTTGACTCCTTGCCGGACTCGCTTAACTCAGTTCGACAAAAAACCATATTAGGGTAATACGATCTTCTAATCAATACACTTTGATCCAGCACCTCTCTAGGGTCATCTTTAGCGAGCTGACGACAGTGCTGACACTCACCACAAGAGTCGTCCTTGCACAAAAGTGTTTGAATAAAGCGCGTCGCAAGCTCAAATTTTCCAATTTTTTCAGCACCGGTAATCAATAGTGCATGTGGCAGTTGGCCTTGTTCTAACATTTGAGTAAGTTTTGCAAAAGCATTTTGGTGCCAAGGTAAAATCATAGTTGCTCAAGATAGTCATGAATTTGCTGACTAACCTCGTTAATTGCAACAGAAGCATCGACCAGTTTAATGCGCTGGGGGTATTGTTGTGAACGATCAATAAACACTTGTCTGACTCTCTCAAAAAAGGCTCGCTCTTCTTGTTCAATACGATCCTTGGCGGATCTTGCCTCAATTCTTGCGATACCAATATCAACACTGAGATCCAACAACAACGTTAAGTCGGGTCTGAATTCGCCTTGCACCCAGTTCTCGAGCGCCTCAATACGTTTTAAATCTAGCAATCTACCACCGCCCTGATAAGCAAAAGAGGCATCAGTAAAGCGATCACTCACCACCCACTTGCCCTGCTTTAAGGCGGGCTTTATTTTGCTTTGAATGTGTTCGTTGCGAGCACTGAACATCAGTAATAGCTCGGTATCACTGTGCATGACGCCCGTTTCCAAGCCAAGTAATAACGTGCGAATTTTTTCACCAAGCTCGGTGCCACCAGGTTCGCGAGTTCTAACAACTTCAATACCTTTTTTCTGAAGATAAGAGCAAATAAAGTCAATTTGTGTACTTTTTCCTGCACCTTCTACGCCATCTATGGTGATAAATTTACCTTGTTTCATGCTTTTAATTTTAAAATGATTTACGCCAAAATGTTTAGTTATTCAAATACCGCTGGATATTATCTTTATGCTCCTGATAAGTGTCGGCAAAGGCATGGCTGCCGTCTTTTTTCGAAACAAAATAAAGACTATTGCCCGCGTCCGGATGAAAGGCCGCGTACAAAGACTTATAACCAACCGATCCAATTGCACCCGGTGGCAAGCCTTCGTGTCGATAGGTGTTATACGGGCTCTTAATTCTTAGGTCTTCCTTTGACAGCGATCCTGTATAGGCATCACCCAGTGCGTAAATAACACTTGGGTCGGCTTGCAATCGCATACCTTCTGCCAGTCTTCTTAAGAACACCCCAGCTATCATTGACTTCTCTTGGTGGTGTGCCGTTTCTTTTTCAATGAGAGAGGCCAAAATAATCGCCTCGTAGGGTGAATTAAACGGCAAAGTTTCTGACCTTGCCTGCCACAAAATATCAAGTTGCTTCTTCATTGAATTGTGTGCTCTTACAAATATACTTTGAATACTGTCACCGTACGTAATTTGGTAGGTTTCAGGAAATATCCAGCCCTCATAGGGGGACTCAACACCAAAAGATCGCATGATTTGCTCAAGTGCCTTTTTAGAATGAACCGCAGGATTTTGGTTTAATTGCAAGTAATAATTGTCAAGGGTGACGCCCTCAACCAATGTAATATTTTGCCTGACCACATCGCCACTCGTTACTTTTCCTAGAAAACTCAAAACACTCATTTCAGACTCAAGCTGATAATAGCCTGTTTGCAGTTTCTTGCTAGCGCCCATTGTCATCCCTGCAAGTTTAAGATACAGTTCGGAGTTAATCAGTTCTTTATTATGCAAATCAAGGGCGACAGCGTCAATGGTCGCGCCTTTTTGCAAATGATATATCTGCGAATTCTGTACAAGCATATCTTTTGAAGTCCAAATCCACGCACCCAAGGTAAGGATCAAAGCGAGTTTAATCAGCCTTGAAAGTGTTTTATTTTTTTTGACCGAAAGCCATACATTTGCCGATTGTTTTTTTTCTTTAAACGCTTCTTTGATAGATTCCGTGACGCCCTCCGTTGAAAAACTCATCTCACCAATTTGACTGATTGACTGAATTCCCATGACACTATTGGAGATAAACACCTCATCAGATTCCATGAGCTTATCAACACTGAGGGGATTGACATTGATTTGCATGCCAAGCTCACTTGCAATCTCAAGAATAATAGCGCGACGAGTACCTTCGATACCGCATTTATCAAGGCGTGGTGTGTGAAGTGTGTTGGCGTAAATAGAGAAAATATTGCCTTGAGTAACAGAGATAATATCACCATCTTCATCAAGCATAATGCCCTCATCGCCCTTCAAATCGACTCTGGCAAGTATCTGCTCCAACCGGTTACAATGCTTGATGCCGGCTAGCTTTGGATTCGATGCGTAGCCACTATCACAAAAATCTAAAGTGAGATTTTGACGTGGCGTGGTCTTAGACATTTCAGCAACGATGACAATCCGCACGGCCTTGATATCATCCTCAAAACCATAACCTCGCAGAGTCTCACCTCTGGATAAAATTATTTTAACAACAGCATTGTGTAAACGCGAAATAGCCAATGCTTTCCTTATATCACTCAGCCAAAATGACTCATCAACTGTGCCAATGCCAAGCTTTTCACAGCCTTTATTCAATCGCGCTAGGTGGTAAGGCCAAAAAAGGATATTCTTGCTTTCAATAACGCAAGTCTCGAACAAACCGTCACCAAATTGCGTGTTGCGATTAAAAACGGTAGTCTTGGATTGCTTAGCGCCATTAATGAGAACAATTGGAGGCATATGAATTAAGAGAGTGACGGTCTAAACTCATTATAAACAAACTACATCAACCCTTTAAACAACTGATAGCAGGTTTATAATACGGAAAAGAATGAAGGAAGCGAAACACCGATGAATGAGGCGCTTAGGAGGCTTAAGAATAACCTGCTCGAAAGTGGCAAAGATTTACTTCCTATTGTTCTTGTTATTGCTTTTTTCCAAATCGCTGTTCTGCAGCGCCCAATACCTGATTTTAGCTCTATCGCACTGGGCACCTTCTATATCTTGATTGGCCTGACATTGTTTGTCTTCGGCCTTCGGACCGGTCTTTTCCCGGTGGGCGAAAACCTTGCTCATGCCTTTGTTAACAGAGGCTCATTATTTTGGCTGCTTGCTTTTGCATTTACACTTGGTTTTAGCTCAACTATTGCTGAACCTGCACTTATTGCTGTTGCGAAAAAGGCGGCGCAGGTCGCGAGTACTGGCGGCATAATAAATACCACTGAATCCGCTATTAATAGCTTTGCTATGACGCTCAGACTCAGTATTGCATTTTCAGTTGGCTTGGCTGTTATTCTTGGTGTTGTAAGAATACTGAAAGGCTGGTCAATACAGTGGCTAGTCATAGGTGGTTACTTACTGGTACTATTAACA
>JBBWVS010000044.1:0-2870 GCA_050256335.1 Gammaproteobacteria bacterium
TTACTAAGTTTTTTATAAAAACCATTGCTCTCATATATTTCAGCATTAATCGAAACACAAACAATACCGCCGGGACGAATAATTCTAAGAAGCTCATCAAATGCCTCTGGCCCAACATGGGAGTGGGTAAAGGTGCCGCAAGACACAACTAAATCATACACAGAGGGGTTTATAGAAAGCGTTTTTGTCAAATCGGCATTCATAAGATCAACATAGATATCCTTACTACGAGCAACTTCGAGCATTTCCTTGGAAAAATCAAGACCGTCAATCTGTTTATGTCCTAATTGAAAAAGCCTTTGAGCAACGAGCCCCGTTCCACAACCAACATCAAGAATACGTGCAGAAACATCGGGGCAACAAGAGTGAGCGATGTCTGCAACACGTACGGGGCCGACATAGCCCAAAGACTCCACAAGATCGGCGTCATAAGAATCCGCCCAATCTCGATAAAGTGGCTTAGCCTCCCCCTCTTTCAAATGGTAGGCGCGCTTAAGTAATAATTTGGATTGCCCTATAGTTGTCATTTGTAGTTGGTCTCCCTATTGTAAAAACAAAATACGTACCTTATGCGACGACTAGCTCGATGGGTGATGGTCATAACATCACTAACAAAGTTATTGAGTGACTCACTGCTCTTTTCATAGACACCCAAGAATGACTGTAATTACTCAAATAACACTTGCTTCATCTTAACCCAAGTTTTTCCTTAACAAATTGATTGCGAAAAACCCCTTTTGGGTCGTATTGTTCACACACCTTACGAAACTTTTCAATATTTGGATAGAGTTGATTGATTTGCTCAGAGCCTTGAGGAAACCACTTTCCCCAATGTATGCGCGCTTGAAAAAGTTCAAACATACTGTTTGCTAAGAATGTTGCCAATGCATAGAAATCACCCCTTGGCTCAACATAGGTGATAAAGCTAATGGCATACCAATCCTCAAGACCCCCAGACGCCATTGATATCAAAGTGTCGTCTGGCATAATTCGTCGAAAGCAGATAGGATAGTGATGAGTAAATCTACCTTTAATACTCTCCAGTGAATCAAGTAGACCGGCTTTCTGCAGTTTCTCATGCGTCGAGGATGACAACTCATGGTTAGTATCATCTGCAAACTGCAAGATATCGGTAATAAAGCTTGCTGCTTCAGAAACCCTAGACCGTGTCACAAATAACTCGATCTCCAAATGTCTAAACAATTCGTGCTCCATGACAAGCGTACGATCACTTCGATCAGTCACTACCCAACGGGAGGAAATTAAAGAAGGTGCTACTCTGTGAAAAAAGAAATGTATTAATTTCTTACTTCTCAATACCGATGCAAACAACTTCAATATCAAATGCATCCCTAAATCAATGACAAGAAACCAATACACGCGATACACACCAGCCAGCCCACGACGACGGCACTCGCTGGAAACAACTCGCTCTTGCGCAATAAACAACCAAGAGTGTGGCATGAGAAAAAACTGCTGCAGAGGCGCTTTCTTCTCAAGCGCAAGAATTTCTTCTATCGTTTGACAAAATGTAGCTTTTTCCTGAACAAAGTATTGCGCTATACAGGGCAGCGTAATTTCAGTAATAACGCCCAAACAACCAAGCGAGCAGCGAGCAGCTTGCAATTCAACACCGTCATTAACATCTGCAACTTGTGCAACGTTTTCATCACCTTTAAAGCAAGCCACTCTTAGCGACTCAATATAATGAGAAAGGCTGTGCTTTCCAGAACCGTGAGTTCCTGTTGCGGTTGCGCCAGCAATTGTTTGCTCGGTAATCAAGCCCAGTGACGGAATGGTTAGCCCTAGTTTATTCAATACCTTTAACAAATACTTGATTTGACAGCCGGCACCAACCTTTACGTGTGTTCCGTTTTCATGCTTAACAACCTCGATACGGTTGAAATGACGCATATCAATCAGCACGTCGTCAGTTTTGACTAAGTTACTCCAGGAGTGCAACGAACCAACAACTCGAATTCCTCCATCCTTGTATCGTTGAAGAATATCAAGCAACTCGCTTTCACTGTTCGGCGAATAAAATTGCTTAGGTTGAAAGGTTAAATTTCGCCCGAAATTCTGTATTAAGTTGGATGACTTCATCGAGATTGATAGGTTGTTTTATTGTTTACTGTTCTACACGAATCATACCAGTATTAGAAAATACACAACTCGACATTGCAAGTCTCAAAATTTTCAGAATAGCAATTTAATCGCGTGCATCACCCTATGAAATAACTGAGAAATACCATCAATATCCAAAATTTATCAGATGAATTAATTTCAACCTTATTTGCATAATAATTAACCCATCACCAAGTTGATGAGTTAAGATAGCGCCTTTATTTTTAAAAGATAATGGAGAAAAAATGGATTTTGATGTAAATATGATAGCTCCAGCACTGGGTGTTTTAGGGTTGATACTCGTGGTATTCATTTACCAATGGATTGAAAAACAACCTGGCGGTAGTGGCAAGGTACAAAAAATTGGTCACCAAATTCGCATTGGTGCTAATGCATTTATTGCTCGTGAATACAAAATGCTGAGCATTTTTTCTGCCGTTTTATTGGTATTAATATATATCTTCTTAGGTTGGATGAGTGCACTTTGTTTCGTTGTTGGTGCGGTATCTTCTGCAACAGCAGGTTACATCGGCATGAACACAGCAACCATTGCCAACGTTAGAACAACGCAAGCTGCACACGATCATGGTAGTGCTGCTGCACTTAAAGTGGCCTTCTTTGGTGGCTCTGTGATGGGCTTGTGTGTTGCTGCACTCGGCCTATTAGGTTTGGGTGGTTTATACTACTTCTTCGGAGAAACCCACTCAGAGGCCCTACACGGTTTTGCCATGGGTGCGTCGGTCGTG
>JBBWVS010000045.1:0-4342 GCA_050256335.1 Gammaproteobacteria bacterium
GCAGATGCCGTCGAAACGCTGCTTGTTGCAGCAGGAATAAGAGATTATTTTCTAGGGGTTGTTAGTGCCGATGATATCAAATCATTTAAGCCAAACCCTGCTGTGTATCATCATTTTCTACAAGAGTCTGAAGCTTGCGGCAATGATGCATGGCTAATTTCCAGCAACCCTTTTGATGTCATCGGTGCAATTTCGGCTGGTATGTGTGCCGCTTGGGTGCAGCGTTCAAAAAACGCTATCTTTGACCCATGGGGGATTGAGCCAACATTAACTGTAGAAAATCTTGGTGAATTGTATGGAAAAATCGACTAACAAAAAAAATCCAGACGACCCAAAAATCGCGTGTCCTCTTTGAGAATTATGTGGCATGATTATGAGCCGAGAATGAGTCTCTTCTAATCAGCATATTACTAGAGAGTTTTTATATCTATACAAGTGAGTTAATCAGCTGATGACACTTAGGAAAAATTTTAATCGAGACGGCTTTTTAACAGCTATCGATGCAGTTCCTTCCGATAAAGCGGCAAGTTATTTCCATAAATGTTCTAATTTTATAGAGCAATATAGCACCCACCCTAGCTACTCGGAGTGGACGTATAACAAATCAGAAATAATCTTACGGTGGGTTGCTGAGCTTCCTGCTGAGAAAGCTCTCTTGGATGTTGTCGAGGAAATCATTGGGCCTAATATTCTACTATGGAACGCCTTCCTTCCGCTTAAGCCTCCCCATTCACAGGCAAAATTCGGATGGCATCAGGATACCACCTACTGGCCGGTGAGCCACACCGATCAAATTGTGTCTGCCTGGGTCGCGTTATCACCGGTTAATCGATCAAATGGCGGCATGCAAATGGTACGAGGATCACACTTACTCGGCCCCTTGGCGCACGAAGCAACCTATGATGAAACAAGTATGCTACGCAGGGGTCAACAAGTATGTGTCCCAATTGATGACACCCAAGTTGTTGATATTGACCTGATTCCAGGACAAGCCTCGATCCATCACACACAGACGCTTCACAGATCAAGTGCGAACGAATCCGATGAGTGGCGACTTGGTGTAGGGTTTAACTATGTGTCCTCTAATGTGGGGCCACTAGCCGGACACCATGATTCTGCTATTTTGCTTCGAGGTAACGCTGATGGAACTGGCTTTACTTTAACTGAGCCACCTCAATTTGATTTTGACAAAGCATCCCTAGAAAATTTTGCTAGGGTGCAACAACTTCAATCAAAAAGATATGAGGATGTAGAGTAGAACTGACTTGACTCTACAGGACTAAATAAAAGCAATAATAAAAAAAAGACACCACCTGTTTGTTCCATTATGTTTTGGTATTCTCAATAAATCCAAAATTTTCAGCAGTACGTTAAGTTCTCAGTTTTAAATATATAAAAACTCAATAAAACAGCCGTTTAAGGACTAAAAATAACTGTTTTCTGTGCCCATTTATGGATAAATATGACTTATTTAAGTGCTAAGATAGGCAGGGATCAAAATTTTCTAAATTTTTCAGTTCTATTTTTTTTGAATATTCAAATGAAGCATGGCAATATAAATACTAATGGCATAGATATTCATTATGTTGAACAAGGCGAGGGACCTTTAGTTATTTTTTGTCACGGCTTTCCAGAATCTTGGTATTCATGGAGGCATCAAATTTCTGCAATAGCCAAAGCCGGTTATCGCGCTGTTGCTCTTGATATGCGGGGCTATGGCCAAACAAGTAAACCAGAATCAATAGACGCCTATTCGTTGTCACATCTCGTGGGCGATGTTGTCGGAGCAGTTTCTGAGCTTGGTCATGATAAAGCAGTCGTCATAGGGCATGATTGGGGTGGCCCAGTTGCATGGTACTCAGCTCTAATGCACCCAGATATTTTTACCGCAGTTGCCGTTTTAAGTGTGCCATACAACCCTCCAATGACTTTGCCAGACGGTATGAAGTTAACGGATATGATGGCGCTATATGCGGGCGATAGAAATTATTATCGACTGTATTTTCAAAGGCCAGGCATTGTGGAAGCAGAACTTGAAAAAGATGTTCGTCAAACACTACTTGGACTGCTCTACACTCTCTCCGGGGATGTTATTGCAGACGGAATTCATAAACAAGGCTGGGATGGGCACTTTCCCATGGGTCAAACCATGATATCGCAGTTGGTAATTCCTAGTGTTTTGCCTAAATGGTTGGGTGAAAAAGATCTTGATTTCTATGTTGAAGAGTTTCGTAATAGTGGATTTCGAGGAGGTGTTAATTGGTATAGAAATATTAATCAAATGCCAGATATATTGGCGCCATTTTTCGACGAAAAAATCAATCAACCCTCTCTATATTTATACGGAGAACATGATTTAATCTGTAACAACACAACTGAAGTTATCGATGCTTTACACTTGCAGCTTCCAAATTTGAAGGACGTTGTGAAGATAGATGATGCAGGGCATTGGGTACAAGAAGAAAAGCCCCATCAAATTAATACTGCGTTAATCAAATTCCTCGATGGACTTTGATATCAATCAACCTATTTTCCCATAGAAGGCTATTGGTACCTTAGAACCAATTTAAATCAAATAGTGAGCCAATTAAGAGGTTGGTAAAGTCATAGCTTAGGTAATCCTTATAATATATTGCGATAGAAATTAAATAATTGGGACTGATGAACATAGCAATTCTTACTTTTGAAGGATTTAACGAACTCGATTCGTTTATAGCGCTAGGTATATTAAACCGTATGAAAAGCGCCGGATGGAAAGTGCAAATAACTTGTCCGTCTGACTATGTTACTTCAATGAATGGAGTTACAGTTAAAGCGCAACAACCTTTAGAGTTCGCGAATAGCGCTGATGTGGTGCTATTTGGTAGCGGCATTTACACTCGTGATATAGCTAAAAACAGCGATATATTGGGTAGGTTAAATTTAGATCCATCTAACCAATTAGTTTGTGCGCAATGCTCTGGAACACTGCTTTTAGCAACACTTGGATTGTTAAACGACTTACCCGCGTGTACAGATCTAACAACAAAGCCGTGGGTGATTGATGCAGGGATAGAAGTTTTAAATCAGCCATTTGTTGCAAAGGATAATATTGCAACGGCTGGCGGCTGTATGTCGTCTCAGTATTTGGCCGCTTGGATTATTGCTAAATTGGCTGGACAAAGTGCAGCTGAATCTGCAATCCACTATGTGGCCCCTGTTGGGGAAAAAGAATCAATGGTGTCACACAGTATGTCGATTGTGCTACCTTATGTTTCACAATTAGAGGGCATCTAACAAACTAAAAGAATGCGTACTCATCAGACTTTTGTGGCATTCGTCACAAGTTAAAGTTTGATAAACTGCTTCTCAAAGGTGACGTTCAGTGCGCCGCTTGTGTTACATTAAATATTGGGAGTTGTTACTAACTGGAGAGCTTAAATATGAGTGTGAACTACTATGAGATCAATAAGCGCGCTGTCGACTTGTTTCTATCAATTAAAAAGCACACCACTTTAATCGATAAGAAGTTACAGGCTCTTGTGGAAATTCGAGTTTCTCAGATTAATGGCTGTGCATTCTGTATAGATTTGCACTTAAGAGAAGCAAGGCGGTTAGGTATGCGTCAACAAGTACTGGATTGCTTACCCGAATGGAGGGAGAGTTTATTATTCACTGAAAATGAATCGATTGCTTTAGACTGGGCTGAGAGTGTAACTAATATCTCGACCGAGCCAGCGATAGAAGACAAGTTAATAATATTGCTTTCACATTTTAGTGAGGCCGAAGCAGTTGATCTTACATTGATCATATCTTTGATGAATAGCTTAAACAGGTTGTCGATTAGCTTTGGTGACAAACCAGTATTACATGGCGCATGACAAGTGGTTGTTGTAGGGTAATTGCTAATTTTTTGTTGATGTAATTTTTAAAAACTATTTGAAAGAGAAGTTTTTAAATCGACATTAATTAATCAACCTACCCACTTTCTAGCGTTTTCAAACATCCGCATCCATGGTGATCTCTCTTGCCAATCGTTTGGATGGTACGAGTTTTGTATCGCTCTAACCACCCGCTCAGGGTGTGGCATAATGACAGTCACTCTGCCGGAATCATTACACAGACCAGCTGTTGCGCTATCTGAGCCGTTCGGGTTGTGAGGGTATGTTTGCGTTGGATTACCTTGATGATCAACGTATTTAATACCAATTGCGTTCTCATTAATTCCTGAAGCGAAGTTTGCGCGTCCTTCGCCGTGAGCAGTGACAATCGGTAATATTGAGCCAGCCATGCCGTCAAAGAACAATGATTTGGATTCTTGCACCTCAACACTGAGGAAGCGCGCTTCAAATTGCTCGGAAGC
>JBBWVS010000046.1:0-4398 GCA_050256335.1 Gammaproteobacteria bacterium
CAGTAATCAACGACTGATTTGACTTGCAGCTTAAATGAGCTGCTCGCAGGCACTTCAAATGACTGGCCACCCGTGATTGTAATCCACTCATCAGAACCTGGCAATAAAACATCCATTTCGCCGGCTTGAATTTCCATCAACTCGTGTTGGTCGGTACCAAATTCAAAATCACCCGGCATCATAATACCAAGTGTTTTATGGCTGCCGTCGGCAAACTTAACAACACGGCTTGTTACTTTACCGTCAAAGTATATATTCGCTTCTTTAACAATTTCTACGTTTTTAAAAGTTGACATATAACTCCTTATGTTTGGTTGATTACATATTGTGTTAATAGAGGTACAGGTCGGCCTGTAGCACCTTTTTTCGAGCCACTGACCCATGCCGTGCCGGCAATATCTAAATGCGCCCAACGATATTCTTTAGTGAAGCGCGATAAGAAACAAGCGGCTGTCACAGTGCCCGCCTCTTTACCGCCAATATTAGCCATATCAGCAAAATTAGACTGAAGTAATTCATCATACTCATCATCCAGCGGCAATTGCCAAACTGTATCCAATGCAGAATTCCCTGCTGCCTTTAAATCATCAACAAGGTCCTGATCATTCGCCATAACACCCGAGTGATGTTTGCCGAGGGCAACAATCACGGCGCCGGTAAGCGTGGCAATATCGATAACCACTTCTGGATTGAATTTCTCACAATAGGTTAATGCGTCGCAAAGAATAAGACGACCTTCTGCATCAGTATTAAGAATTTCAATGGTTTGACCTGACATACTTTTGACAACATCGCCCGGCTTTGAGGCGTTGTGAGCAGGCATGTTTTCCACTGTCGGCACAACGACAGTCAGATTCACTGCTAAATTCATCTCAACCACAGCACGCATCACACCTAATACTGATGCAGCACCACACATGTCATACTTCATTTCATCCATGCCAGCGCCTGGTTTTAATGAAATACCACCGCTGTCAAAAGTAACACCCTTTCCAACCAACACAACCGGTTTGGCATCACCTGCATTTCGATAACTTAAGCTGATGAGCTTGCCTGGCTCGGAAGAGCCTTGGGATACTGACAGCAAGGAATGCATACCCAATGAAGCCATGTCGGCCTCCTCCAATACTTCACACTCAAGACTGTAGGTTTTCGCCAATGATTCGGCAACCTGCGCCAAATAACTTGGTGTGCAAATATTAGGTGGCATATCGCCCAACTCTCTAGCCAACATCATGCCATCGGCAATAGCCAGACCTTGGTTAAGACCCACACTGTCTTTGAGAGTTGAATACACACTTACTGATACCAATATGTTGTTATTGTCTTTTTCAATGCCGTGCTTATCAACCTCATAGCTTGCGTTTTGCAAAACTCTGGCAATTGTTTGATGAGCCCATGACTCACCTTGTCCATCAACATCGATACTGGGTATAGAAACACTTGTCACTTTAGAGGAGCGCAACGCTGAAGACAATGCGTTAATCGCTTTGGAAAATTTTTTGCCCGTCAATGGCGACTCACCTAAGCCAACAACAACCACTCTATTTGCTTGAAAGTCTTGCACTCGATTCAATACAATTGTTTTACCATTTTTGGCTTCGAATTGGTTTAACTCTATCAGTTGCGCCAAATCGTCATTTTTCTGCAACTCACCTTCAAATGCAAAGACAACGGCACAATCGCCCTCAAATAGTTCTACAACCTGTTGTGTTAAGGAGAATTCCATTATTTTTCCTGACAAATTTTAAAGACGGTATTCTACCAAAAAAACGGTAAAATTTATCTCTTTAATCAAATAGTCTTCTCATGTATAAAGCACTTTTATTAATTATTACACTGCTTTCAAACGCTGCTTATGCCAATATCGAAATAGTGATGGACCGGCTACTACCCTATTTTCCTAATCTAACTGCTGAGCACATCCAACCTTCTCAGCTCAATGGATTTTATGAAGTTCTAATCCAAACTCCTCAATACGACATACTCTACATCTCCGACGATGGGCGCTTTATTGTCCAAGGAGAAGTGACCGACCTCAGCACCATGACCAGTCTTTCGAATAGTCGGCTCACCGCTATTAAAAAACAAATACTCGACAACATTGACGAGGCAGACAAAATTATTTTTAAGGCAGAAAACGAACAATACGTTATTCACGTTTTTACCGACGTGGATTGTCCGTACTGCGTTCGGTTGCACGCCAACATGGCTGAAATGAATGCGCTCGGTATTACGGTTAAATATTTAGCGGCACCGCTTGCCCAACTTCACCCACAAGCGCAAAGCAAAATGGAGAGAATTTGGTGCGCAGAAGACAAAAGAAAAGCAATTCACGACTACAAAAGCAGGCGAACTCTACCAAGGAGCGAACCATGCGACAATCCTGTAGCTGAACAATTGGCCATTTCTCAGCGTTTGGGTGTTAATGGCACACCGTCTATCTTCTTTAAAAATGGTACCAACTTGCCAGGTTATCAAGATCCGCAGACGCTGTTGCAAACCATCAAGCAAAAACTTGAACAATAGGGCAAATTCCAGAGTTATTGCGCTTCAGGCAATTCGGTCGGTAATCCTTAACAAACATTCCCTCTCTGATATTGAGTTTCCGCCAGACGCCCCAGATTTACCTTTTGCTAAGTCGCTTATTTTTGGCACTCTAAGGTTTTATCATCATTTAAATGATATTGTCACGCCGCGTATTCATAACCCCCTAGAGAAGAAAAACTTAGACTTGCACTGCCTGCTTTTATTGGGTGCTTATCAGTTACTGTATTCAAATACACCAACACATGCGGCGATTAACGAAACAGTAGCGGTCGCTGATCGCATTGACAAAGGCTGGGCAAAAGGCTTTATTAACGCAATCTTAAGAGGTATCGATAGAGATCGTGAAAAGCTCCTAGCTGACGAGCATTTATCTCACCCCTCTTGGTTTAATAAAAAACTCAAGCAAGATTACCCAGAGCATTACCAAAATATCTTAAGGGAAAATAATAAACAAGCGCCGATGACACTGCGTGTTCATCCATCAATAACCCGCGAGGACTATCAAGAGCAATTGAAGAGCGTTGGCATTGCTAGCGAACCATGCCTTGTAGCCAAACAAGCGCTTATCTTAAATCAAGCTATCAATGTGTCTGAATTACCGGGATTTTCCGAAGGCTCCTGTTATGTACAAGACGCCTCTGCACAACTTGCCGCACAAATTCTAAAGCCAAAGAGTGGTGAGCTCATATTAGACGCTTGCTGTGCACCCGGTGGCAAGACAACACATCTAGCAGAACTTTGCACCGATGCACATATTATCGCTATTGATAGTGATCAAAATCGACTAACAAGAGTAGAAGAAAATATTGAGCGCCTTCAATTGAAAAATATCACTCTCAAACAAGGCGATGCTCAAAACAAATCGTGGTGGGATGAAAAACTGTTTGACAAAATCTTACTGGACGCACCTTGCTCGGCAACCGGCGTTATTCGCAGACACCCCGATATTAAGTTACTTCGAAAGCCTAGAGACATTACTCAACTCAGCAACATTCAAGCATCGATTCTAGACAACCTTTGGGGTTGTTTAAAATCGGGCGGAGTGCTTCTTTATGCAACTTGCTCGGTACTCAAAAGTGAGAACGAGAAACAAATAATTAGTTTTCTGGAGCGTACTAAAGACGCTAAACACAAAGTGATTGACCTTGATTGGGGCACGGGTGAAGTTGGCAAGCAACAATTACCAAGCCGTGAGTTTGACGGCTTTTATTACGCCAAACTCACTAAAACGAAATAGAGGACTTTACACAAACCATTTTAGATTTGATAGTGAAATTTTTACACATTTTTATCACTCAGCAAATTTTACACATGAGTGTTGCAAAGATCTCTTAAAAATTACTTCTTTTCATCTTCTAGTGCGATTTCTAGCACTTGATCGATCCATTTGACGCGGATGATTTCAAGATTACCCTTGATTTTATCCGGCACCTCAGAAAGCTCTCTTTCATTATCATCCGGAATAATCACTGTCTTAATACCGCCCCGAAGGGCTGCAAGCAATTTTTCCTTCAATCCGCCAATTGGTGTGATTTCACCTCTTAAAGTGATTTCCCCTGTCATCGCAACATCCGCTTTAACCTTTCTACCCGTCAGAACTGACACCAGAGCTGTACACATCGCCGCACCGGCACTTGGGCCATCTTTAGGCGTTGCACCATCGGGAACGTGAATATGAATATCAAGTTTTTCATGAAAATCTGAGGCAATATTAAGCTCTGCTGCACGCGTTCGTGTCACCGACATTGCCGCCTGAATTGATTCCTTCATCACATCGCCTAATTGACCGGTATATTTAAGCTTACCCTTGCCTTTATAGGTTGCTGCCTCGATTGTGAGCAAGTCACC
>JBBWVS010000047.1:0-3473 GCA_050256335.1 Gammaproteobacteria bacterium
AGAGGCAAACACTGAACCACAACCTTTAAGGGCTTCCCATGCAGGAAGACCTGGGCATAAGTTTTGCTCGATAACCCATGTAGGTACACCCATCTCTTCAAGAGTTGGAGCAGCATGAGTACCAGCTTCGATTAAACCACCCTTTGCCATCGCGTTGTAGAATGAAGCACCAAAGCTAGACTGCCATACCTCATGAGAGATAGTAACATCGCCAAGACGAATCGCTTCATAAACACCTTGTGAGTCAGCAGAAACGTATTCAACGTTATTGCCCATAGACTCGAAAATACCACCAACAACGTAAGCCATTACTACTTGGCTTGACCAGTTATGAGTAGGAATTACAATTGGCTCGCTTGAGTCAGCCAGTGACTGACCTGAAACAGAAGCCAAAGTCATTGTTAAAGCAGCAGCAGCCGCTTTAGAAGTGAACTTATTCATTTATTTCTCCTTTATAGTTCATTGGTTTTTTCAATCTTCTTAATAATGAAAAGACATTAAAAACCAATTGTTAATGTGATTGTTCCGGCATAATGCCAAAAAACCACTCCCACAATCTTAGTTTTGTTACGTCTAAGAATGTTCGTTTCCCGAGGAAACTAGAACTACATTCTAACTCTAGTTTTCTCAGGGTCATAAAACGGAAAGCGCACGACTGTTGCTTCTAACCTTTTATGATATCCATCTAACTTGCCCACTTCAACCGCAGTCCCAGTTTCGGATGCTGTTGTAGAAATTCGGCACAAGGCAATGTTCTTTTTAAGTATCGGTGAACGTGTTGCACTTGTAATGTGCCCTACTTGTTGCTTGCCAATATAGACACCGTCTCCAGGTGTTGCAACTTCATTTTTAACCAATTCTAACCCAACAAGGACTCTCTGTGGAGAATTCTTACGAAGAATTAATGCTTCCTTACCAGAAAAATCATCCTCTTTGGTCTTTAGTGGAACGGCAAAGCCAATGCCCGCCTCAAACGGGTCGGTTTGATCGCAAAATTCGTATCCAGCGAAAATCAAGCCCGCCTCAATACGAAGCATGTCAAGTGCGTTAAGACCAGCAGGGCAAATATTAAACTCTTCACCAGCTTCTGCAATGGCGTCCCAAACCGCTTCACAGTCGTCTGGATGGGCAAATACTTCATAGCCCAACTCGCCAGAGTAACCGGTACGAGATAGCATAATTGGGATACCAAACTCGCCACCAATACGAGCAAAAGTAAACCTAAACCACTTGAGTTCGTCTACGGTTGTTTGTGTTTTTTGGGTCCAAATAATTTTTCTCAACGTATCACGACTCTTAGGGCCTTGTACGGCAACATTTTGTAATTGATCGGTTGATGATTTAACAAAGGCATTCAAACCTTTCTCTTTGGCAATTTTGCGAAGATGTTTACCGCCACTGCCACAACCACCTACCCAGCGAAAGTTGTTTTCACAAAGTCTAAATAAGGTGCCGTCATCAATCATGCAGCCATTTTCATAGCACATTGCAGTGTACACAACTTGACCAATAGCCATTTTACGAACATCTTTGGTAATAGCGTACTGACATAATACTTCAGCATCAGGGCCATAGATTTCGAATTTCCTCAAAGGTGATAAATCAATCATTGCAACGCCTTCACGACACTGCCAATATTCTTTGATTTGACCCAAGTTGGTGTAATCAAGCGCCAACCAGTAGCCGTTGTACTCTGTGAAGTTTCTCGTTAATTTCGAGGTATTCTTGTGAAATCCAGTTTCTTTAGTCATAGTTGGTATGGTTTGTGGATCGGGTCTAAAATCGATGCCATGAGAAAAATTACTGCCCGCATCATAAACTCTGATGTGGATGTCCGTTGGATTCCAGTTGTTAGCTGGCGACGTGTCATCAGGGCAAGCCGACGAAACACAGACTAAATCAGTTACTGCACGAAGTAGAACAAAGTCCCCTGCTCGCGACCATGAAACATCTGAAGACAATGTATGACACTCTAAAATAGCGGTATTAAAGAAGAAATTGACTGCAACCCAGTTCTTACGAGCAGCGATACCATGCTCACTTAAAGTTTTATTAAAGTTCTCTGTGCAACTAATATGACCAGGATAGCCACGGTCATCATAATATTTAGAATTACAGGCAAGACCAAAGGTGTCGTGTCTGCATACCGTGTCACGAATCACTTCAACATAAGGCTCTGAGTTTTGATTGTAGAATTTATCGTACACACCTGGCGCTGGATAACTCGATAGCATTAAAGACCTAGTAACTGTTGGATCAAGTGTTGTCTCAACACCATTTTTTAAATCTTCAACTGAAAAGGCCTGAAAATCTGAACACTGCTGCCCTTGAACGTCAATAATTTGAATGTATTGACCTGCTTTAACTGTATACGACTTAGCAGAACTGTGAGCAATTCTAAAATCATGAAGTGGCTCAGCCAAAGGCTCTGGCAAGCGATCTTCTTTCTTTTTCGGATTTACGCGAGTGATGTTAATTAAAATTTCAGTTGGTGTAGTATGCTGATCTACCGGCATCACACCGCCTTTGGCATCAAAAACACATAACGTGTCTGCATTAACCTGAAAATTTTGTCTAGAATCAGACGGAGACAAATCTGCAAATAACTCTGCTGTATCCGTTGAGTCTGCGTCTATTTTATTAAACTTAAGGATTGCCTTAAGCATATTTGAAGAATCATCATAAACTAATGGTGATTGCTTTGAATTTGGTGTGCTTTTCCAATTAAGTGAGTTAATTGCAGAGCTTCCTTTTGTGTCGAAAGCCAACACATTACATTTTTGGTCGCCCTCTACATCGACAACTTCAATTTGATCGCCATCATGAAGATCAATTGAAATAGCCTCTCCACCGTGAATTTGATATGTTTCACAGTCATCCGTGTACTTAATTTCTGATACTCTCATTGTAAATAATTTTCAAGGTCCGTTAAAGATTACTTGTTATTCAAATACAGTTTACTTTTAATTTTCACTGTAATTATCTCTTTTAATCAGTTGTTTCTTCTTGTTTTTTTTGTTATCTATTGTACTTCTTCGTAATATTTTTATTATTTATTTCTGTGGTTTCAAATGAACTCTATCTATCACCCCAATCAGAACTTAGTGTAAGTAGCCCGGTTTTTTTTGAATATTCTCAACGACCT
The DNA here is from genome assembly GCA_050256335.1 of Gammaproteobacteria bacterium. Taxonomy (GTDB): domain Bacteria; phylum Pseudomonadota; class Gammaproteobacteria; order PS1; family Pseudothioglobaceae; genus Pseudothioglobus. The sequence goes on from JBBWVS010000047.1 coordinate 3,146, forward strand.
ATTCATTTCACTCAGCATATAAAACTTTTCCAATGCAGCTTTCACAAACAGAATTAAAACTGTATTTTTAGTTATAACAGCATCTCAGGGGGAGAGATGCTGCCAAACTAAGGGGAAAGGAGGCTGTTCAAACAAGTCAAACAACTTCCACAGCTCCCTAAAAACTCACTTACCTTTAGAACTTGCGATAAGCTGCGTTTAAGTCAACCATTGGATGGTTTTCAGACATTTGGAACTTAATTAACAGTTCACGTGCAATCATATCACGCTCTTGTTGGTTGTCTGGAAGGTCAATCGTGTCAGGGATAGTAACCCAGCCGTTGATATT
>JBBWVS010000048.1:0-4947 GCA_050256335.1 Gammaproteobacteria bacterium
GTCGGCAGACTGATAAAATAACTTGACGTTTTCAATGGTGTTGTGACGTAGGCTGGTGGTGATGTTTCTAACAAAATCCATTAACGGTACGTAGATAATTTTGGCACGCGCGTTTTTTTCAAGCGCTAAGTGGCCAGCGGCCTGCATTAAGTGTGTTTTTCCAAGTCCGGATTCGCCGTAAATAACAAAAGGGTTATAGGGAGAAGAGTGGATGTTTTCTGCAATTTGTCTGCAGGCGGCCGAGGCAACCTGATTAGCGTTTCCCAGAACTAGGTTATCAAACGTATATTCAGAGAACAGCTGTGTGGTGTGTGGTTTTGGCTGATCAAAGGTTTTTTTGGTGGCGGTTGAGAGTTGAATTGCAACACTCAAGGAACTGTCTTCATCTTTAACCGTTTGTACAATTACTTTTTTGAAACGACTATTAATTTGCTTAAGAACCGCCGAATTGGGCGCAAGTAATGTTAGTGTGTTGCTACTTTCAATGGCGCTAAGCGGCTGAACCCAAAGACTAAACTCCTTGAGAGGTAAGGTCTTTTTAAGTGAGTCTAAGCAGCGGGCCCAGGTTTGAGACATAAGGTGGTGAATTCAAAATGAAAAGGATGTACTAATGATACCTATTGTAATCAGGAGTTGATTGGTGCGTTTCATTGAAAAATATTTTGAAGGTGTGTTGTGGGGTTCGCGCTATATGGTTTTGGGCGCTGTGGTGTCAATCTATGCTACTTTCGGGTTTGTCGTTTTTGATTACTGTTGCTGATGTTTTTGGCTTGTTGATGCACGCGCCGGATTATTTCGGCATTGTTGGAGAGGCACAAAAGGTGGCACGCGCCGAAATTGTTGCCCACACTGTGGGGGCGATTGAAGGTTTTCTTTTGGCCACTATTTTATTAATATTCTCTTTGGGTCTGTACGAACTTTTTATCAGCGATATAGACGATGCCAAGAAAAGCGGACAATCCTCTAAAGTGTTAGTGATCAATAGCTTGGACGATCTTAAATCTAAATTGGCAAAGGTTATTTTGATGATTTTGGTGGTGACTTTTTTGAAATTTCTTTGTCAATGACGTTTGAAGGGCCGTTGGATTTGGTGTATTTTTCAGTGGGTATTTTGTTGGTCTCTTTGGCGCTTTATTTTAGCTCTAAATCTTCCCACTAAAACACCGCCACAATTGCTTTTTCCACCATATTAGCGTAACATCGCGCTCTTTTATCTTTCACCAGAATCTATGCGAAAAACGATTGTAGCAGGCAATTGGAAAATGAACGCCAGTAAGGAGGTGGTTAACACCCTTATTATGGGCATTCTTGCGGGCATGGAGGGTGTTAAGTCAGAGGTGATTGTTTGTGCGCCGTATCCTTACCTTTCGCAGGTGGAGGCTTTAATTACGCACAGCCAGCTTAAGCTTGGCGCCCAATCTCTAAATATAAATACTGCCGGCCCCTTCACTGGCGAGGTGAGCGCCCAGATGATCAAAGACTTTGGGGCGCAATATGTGATTGTTGGCCATTCAGAGCGCAGGAGTCTTTATAGTGAAGATAGCGCACTTGTTGCTGAAAAAGTAAAAGCCGCGCTTGATAACGATTTGACACCGATATTTTGTGTTGGTGAAACGTTAAAACAAAGAGAGTTGGGCGAAACCGAGACCGTGGTTAGTGAGCAGATAAACGCTGTTATTAATCTGCTTGGAATTGATGCTTTTCTTGGAATTGTTGTTGCTTATGAACCCGTTTGGGCGATCGGCACAGGTGTGACTGCATCACCAAAGCAGGCGCAAGCGGTACATGCCTTTATTCGTCAGCTCTTGGCTGGCCATGATGACGGCATTGCTGATATGACGGCCATTTTGTATGGCGGCAGCATGAATGCGGGCAACGCCAACGAGCTGATTGCCTGTGAAGATATTGATGGCGGCCTGATTGGTGGCGCCTCTTTAAAAGCAGAAGATTTTTTACAAATATGCAAGGTGGGTTAAGTTATGTCATTTCAAATTGTTTTAATTATTCATGTTATTTTGGCCTTGGGCCTTGTTAGTATTATTCTAATACAGCACGGCAAGGGTGCAGACGCAGGAGCGGCTTTTGGCTCTGGCGCTGCAGGCGCGGTGTTTGGCGCAAGAGGCGCGCACTCGTTTTTGTATAAGCTTACATCCGGTTTGGCAATTGGCTTTTTTATCACCAGTATTTTCCTTGCCTACTTAGCAACCAGTGAAACAACGGTTTCTCCGTCAAGTCAACAAAGCATTATGAGTGAAGTGACCACGATTGAGAGTGCGTTGCCAGTCAGCGATATTCCAAGCAACTAATAATCAAGCCCAAGTGGTGGAACTGGTAGACACGCAGCCTTGAGGGGGCTGTGGCGCGAGCTGTGAGAGTTCGAATCTCTCCTTGGGCACCATACTAAATTAATTAAGACGTCTCAGGGCGTCTTTTTTGTGCTGCTTTTACCAATATGTTGGCAGCATAATAATGTGGCATAGGGTGGGTTGATCGAGACTAAGGGTTGCGTGTCTTTCGTTGGTTGTCTGCTTCACCCTAAGCAGAGAATAAATATTTAAAGCATTCGGTTGTTCGTTATAATCCCGGCTTATGAATATGAGCCCAAATAAAAAACAACCCATGCTTGGTATAGCTTTGATGTTGGGTGCAATGACGATCATCCCTGTGTTGGATGTGCTTGCGAAAATGTTGACATCAGACTATCCCGTTCTACAAGTCACTTGGGCAAGGTTCGTCTTTCACACACTTTGGTTGTTGCCGCTTCTTTTTTGGAAAAAAATTTATTGGTGGCGCTTGCCAAGCCGACCTCGCACCCAACTACTGCGCAGCTTGATGTTAACTTTTGCCACGTTGTTTTTCTTTGGCGCAATCCAAACCAACCCAATACCGAACGCACTCACAATGCTCTTTGTGTCGCCCTTGATTGTGGCAATACTAGCGCCCCTTGTTTTGAATGAGCGCTTTGACATATTTATTGGTGCTGGTGTGCTTTTGGGCTTTGTGGGTATTGTTATCGCCCTACAGCCCGATGCCGAACAATTTCAACCCAGCCTGTTGTTGGGTTTGGGCGCCGGCGTGTGTTATGCGCTTTATATTATCTCAACTCGTCAACTGAGTTTGAGCTCACCCCCTTTGCTTACTTTGTTCTATACCGCTTTAGTGGGTGCGGTTATTCTCAGCCCCTTGGTAGCATTTGTTTGGGTCACCCCCAGTTCGAAAGCGTTGTTGTTAATGGCTGCAATGGGCCTTGTAGCTGCCATCGGGCATTTTTTACTCATCAAGGCTTTTGTTTTTGCAACGGCATCAGAGCTTAGTCCGTTTAATTATTTTGAGATTGTTAGCGCTACTATCCTCAGCTATTTGCTCTTTGATTTTCTACCAAACAAACAGGGGTTTGTTGGCCTTGCTTTAGTCATTGCGAGCGGCTTATATGTTGCGCGCAGAACAATAAACATCAATAAAAACAACCAACGAAAGCAAGAGGACACAATAGAAATGCCGTAAATCAACCTGTGTCACTATAGTGGTGCTGCCCCGCCTTCTCTCACTCTTTTTTCTACAAAGGCGCTTAGCTCATCCTCAATACTGTGTTCAAGTTTGGGTTCTTCGTAGTCTTTTAGCATTTGTTTCCAGATTTTATTGGCGCGCTGCGTAGCCGTTTTAGAGCCGGCCTCTTGCCACGATTCAAAGTTGCGCCAATCAGACAGAAGTGGGCTGTAGAAGGCGGTTTCATAATTCTCCATGGTTTGTGCGGCACCAAAGAAATGATTGGCAGGCCCTACCTCGGCAATCGTTTTAACAGCCAGCGTTGATTCATTAATTTTTGCTGGCTGCATAAAGGCCATCATCATTTGAATCATTTCAGCATCAAGAATAAGTTTTTCATAAGAGGCGCAGAGGCCGCCTTCTATCCAGCCTAGGCCGTGTTTAACCCAGTTCACTTGCCCTAATAAGCATGCCCACAGTGACATTTGCGATTCATATGTTGCTTGCTCGTCGGGCGCGTTTGAAGCGTTCGCGTTTGAGGCCCTCAGGGGTATGTTGTATTTTCTTGCTAACTGGCCAGAGGCAATGGTGGCTTGAGTGTATTCTGGCGTGCCAAAAGCGGGTGCGCCAGACTTCATATCTACATTGGAAGTAAAGCTGCCATATATGGCTGGTGCACCTGGCTTTACACACTGGTGAAAAGCGAGCCCTGCTAGGGCTTCAGCATTTTGCTGCACTAAAGCGCCAGCAATAGTGATCGGCGCCATTGCCCCGGCCAAGGTAAACGGTGTGTAGATCACGGGTTGGTTTCTAAGCGCCATTTCAATCGCGCCCTCTAAAAGGGCCTTATCATACACCAGCGGCGAGTTGGCATTCACCACTGTTGTTAGTGAGGGTTCTCTCATCAGTGTGGCCTCATCGATGCCACGACTGATGCGAACGATTTCAATAGCATCCAACATGCGCTCACTGCCAAGGGCGTAACCGTGCAGAGGCTTGGTGCTTAGTCGCGCCATTGCTGAAACCGCCTTGAGGTGGCGAATACTAACATCTACGTCGCAAGGCTCAACAGGATAGCCGCCGTGAGCGTGCACTGTGTTAAGGTGCTCGCCAAGTCTAATCAGGTTGCAATAGTCTTCAAAATTTCCAGGTATTCTACCTCTATCTAAATCGGAAACATTAGGCGTGCTTGCGACAATAGAATAAACCACACTTCGACCACCAACATTAACGTGTCGCTCAGCATGGCGACCATGAAGTGTAAACTCACTTGGCGTTGTTGAGATCTTCTCCATAATAAAATCGGAGTCAAAGCGCACTCGCTGACCATCGGGATCCACGTCTGCGCCAGCGGATCTCAGTATTTCTACTGCGCGCGGGGACTGGATGTCCATACCAGTGTTGCGCAATACCGTGAGTGAGGCCTGATGAATAGACTCAATTTCGTCTTCCGAAAAAATT
>JBBWVS010000049.1:0-7193 GCA_050256335.1 Gammaproteobacteria bacterium
GACAACACTGTAGCCCGGGAGTTTATGCGCCCTGACATTGTTTTTCTTCCAAATACTGTAATTAAAATCAAGCGTATCTTCAAAGTCGCCTAAATCAAGTGGAGCTACTGGTAAGGCAAAATCTGCTTTGAGCTCTTCAAGCTCTCCCATGTTGAGTTTTAGCTCGGGGTCATTTTTACCGTACTGCCAATCTTCATCTACCATTCTTCCAAATTCAGCGGCGCCGTGTTCACGCACCATAAACTTAATGCGGAGACGTTTGATGTTGTCTCGTCGACCTTTGAGGTTATAAACTCGAAATACCGACTCCAAATAACTAATAATGTCTTCAATTGCAACAAAAGGAGTGATTTCTGGAGCCACCATAGGGGCTGCACCCAAACCACCGCCCACATAAACTGCAAAACCCAGTTCATTAGCTTCGTTGCGAACAAATTTAAGACCAAGATCGTGGATTTGTAGGGCTGTTTCATCCAATTTTGCACCATTAATCGCAATTTTAAACTTACCCGGCAACCATGAAAATTCAGGATGGATATTAAACCAACGACGAATAAGTTCGCAATAAGGTCTTGCGTCTTCCACTTCGTCATGAGTTAAGCCGGAAAACGGGTCAGCAGTGATATTGCGCATCGCTTTACCACTGGTTTGAATAGCATGCAAACCCACTGAAGAAAGGTCACGCAACAAATTGGCAATTTCTGGCAGCTCAATCCAGTTGTACTGGATATTTTGTCTGGTAGTAAAATGACCAAAACCGCGGTCATATTTATCAGCCACATCGGCCAAGGCTCTAAGTTGCTCTGTATTAAGCACGCCATACGGAATAGCCACGCGCAACATATGGGCGTGAATCTCCATATAAAGGCCATTTCTAAGTCGAAGACTTCTGAATTTGGCTGCATCCAAGTCGCCTGCTAAATGGCGATTTAACTGCTTCTCAAATTGGTCGACTCGTTCAACTAAAAATGCCGTGTCGTCTGCATTGTATTGATACATTAGATTAACTCCAAACAGTGATACCGACAATTATAGTATCATATTCTACATATTGCATATTTATCGAAAAAATAATACTTATATACTGGTATACTCGCGGATTATAGAATAAAATTTCATTTTTCGCTTTTTTTTCGGAATAGAATATGGATGCAATCGATATAAAACTGCTGGGTTTGTTGCAAAAAAATGCCGAGATGACTGTACAACAGTTATCAAAGGAAGTGCACTTGTCCACCACGCCTTGCTGGAAGCGAATTAACCAACTTAAAAAACTGGGCTATATTAACAAAACGGTTTCTTTGATTAATCGCAAGCGCGTAGGGCTCAATGTCACCGCCATAGTATTTGTTACCATCAGCACCCACGACCAAGAGAAAATCAAAATTTTCGCGGAAACGATTAAAGATTTTCCAGAAGTGCTTGAATGTTACCGCATGAGTGGTGAAATTGACTACCTACTCAAAGTGATTGTCGGTGATATTGACAGTTATGATAGCTTTTATAAGCGCTTGATCGAAAAGGTGCCGTTTCTCAAAGTGACTTCAAATTTTGCCATTGAAGAAATCAAGTTCACCACAGAATTACCACTGGATAATTAGTCATTAACCCAGATACAGTTTGGTCATTCCAATTGCACAAACAATAAGCAGTCCACCACCCAACCAGCGCTTAAATTGCTGATCGTTCTCCATCAACTTCGCGTGCACCTTCAAGCCAAAATAATGACCAACACCCGCTGCAGGTAACAGCATTATGGCGTACTGCCAATCAATATGAATACCGACCGCAACAAAGGCGCTCATTTTTATACTCACCAAGAAAAACCACAGGACGAATAACGTGTTTCTAAGCTGCTCTTTGGCAACCTTACGCATGTAGACTGCAACAATCAGGGGTGCGCCCGTAAGCGAAGTGCCAGAAATATAACCACCAAGGGCTAACAACAGATTGTCAAACCAACGCTTATTTGAAGTAATGCTGTAGTTAAACACCCAAGTTAAGGCATAAAAACCGGTAATCGAATAGACAATGACTGTCATGACATCGCCAGGCAGATTTAAAAGGCCAATAACGCCGACCATTTTAGCGGGCAGAATCCAGCGAAGTGATTTTTTAAAATACTGCCAGTCAACCTGCCTTAATGCTCTGGTAAGAGATAGCCCTGAGAAAAATAATAAATGTAGACCAATGATTGGTAGCCAGTTAATAGGTGAGCCAGCCACTAAAAGCATAAAGGGCAAACCCAAAGCCGCTCCACCAAAACCAAAGCCCGTGCGCACAAAGCCTGTCCAGCAAAAAATTAATAAAACAAACGCAAACTGTATCGTTGAAAATTCCATCTACCCTCAAAGCATCGTAACCACAAAAAACCGCTATTATCCCAGCAAAGTAAGTTTCACTTATGCCGCTGGGGATACAGTTTATACTCATTTTATGAGCATCGGTAAATGAGTCAAGCATGAGCACTAATGAGATAATAAACAAGCTAGGAAATCACTCAGACTTAGAGTCACTTTATCAAAATAACCCGCAAGAATTTAAAGCGATGTTGAGTGACGCGATAGAGATTAAGCCAAAATCTGAAACCCTAAAAACTTGGCAAGCGAGGCTTAAATACAACACAAATAACAACACCTTCCGAACAGACAACAAACTGTTACTCGTTATCGTTATTGCACTTTTGGCTGGCGTCTTTGCGAAATTCCCAGTCATTTTTTCGCTCTCAGACGATTGGTTCTACCCAAGATTTTTGCCGATTATTCTTATTGCGCCGATCATTCTTTATTTTGTTGATTTGAAAAACGGCGGCTTGAGAAATCGCCTTTTACTGGCAGGCGTTGCATTTTGCACGCTCATCTCTTGGCAAATACCAGAGAATATCAACTCTGACTCCATCACGATGTCGCAAATTCATATGCCTTTGCTTATGCTCTCACTCCTCGGGTTTGCCTTTGTTGGTGCTAATTGGAAGCAAACAATCAAACGTGTTGAGTACCTTGGTTATCTGGGTGAGGCGTTTATCATTACTGTATTAATTCTTCTTGGCGGTGGTGTACTCACAGCAATCAGCATCAGCCTATTTGATTTGATTGGCATCGATATTTCGCAGTTTTATATGGATTACGTTATTATTTTTGGCTTGGTGGCAGCCCCTACAGTTGCTAGCTACGTTTACGACTTCATCCTAAACCGGCAGAGCAATTTTGCCAATACTTTGGCGAGTATTTTTATCCCTCTTTTCTTTATCACCATCGTTGCCTATCTGATTGCCACCATCTACCAGGGGAAAACACCCTATCACGACCGTGAATTTCTGATCATTTTTAACGGCTTGTTGCTGGTAACTTGGGCCATGTCTGTCTTTTATATCATTGGACACAATCCGTTAAAGGGCTCGAAATTAATGAACGTTATCCATATCGGATTATTGACTTCGACTCTTGTTGTTAATGCTATTGCACTCAGCGCCATACTTTATCGTTGGGCCGAGTTAGGAACAACACCAAACCGCGTAGCGGTGACCGGCGCCAACATACTTATATTTATTCACCTAATACGAATAACCTACCAATGCATCCAAAACAATTTCTTGGGCGACGCGCAACAATCCATAGAAAACACTATCGCAAGCTTCCTACCCGTTTACTCTCTGTGGTCTGTTGTGGTAGTGGTATTGCTACCGCTGATTTTTAATTTTAGATAGAGTGTTATTAGAGTGCAGCTGCTAGTTTTTTGGCGCTGTTCTCAGCCACGCTCAAATCACTCGCTTCCACCATCACTCGAATCAAGGGCTCGGTGCCCGAGGCTCTAATCAGAACGCGACCTTCATCGCCCAACGCCAACTCAACAGCCTTTAGGGTTTTAGTCAGCTCTGCATGACTCTCCAAATCAATCTTATCCGCCGTCTTAACATTAATCAGAACTTGCGGATATTTGATCATCTCGTTTTTAAGGTCATGGAGTACCTTGTCAGATTTACAAACAATGTCCAACACTTGCAATGCAGAAATAATGCCGTCACCAGAAGTGCTCTTATCGAGACAAATTATATGCCCCGAACCTTCACCGCCTAAAGTGGCACCGTGACACTTCATCTGCTCCATGACAAAACGGTCGCCCACTTTTGCCTCAATAAACTGAATACCCAAACTCGCTAGCGCATGACGCATGCCCAAATTAGACATTTGTGTGCCAACCACTGTATCGGATTGCAGCGTGCCGCTTGCATGCCAAGCCTTAGCAATAATAAAAACCAACTCATCGCCATCAACCAGCTCACCTTGATGATCAACCATAACCATGCGGTCACCATCGCCATCAAAAGCTATTCCAAGATCTGCTTCTCTCTTAAGCACTTCTTGCTGCAAATGCTTGGTGTCTGTTGCGCCACAATTTAGGTTGATGTTGTAACCGTCTGGTTGATTATTAATCATAATGACTTCAGCGCCCAATTCGGCAAACACATTTTGTGCAATATGATAAGTTGCGCCGTTGGCACAATCAACAACCATTGTCACCCCCGAAAGATCAATCGAGCGATCAAAGGTTGATTTACAGAACTCAATGTATCGTCCTAGCGCCTGGTCATGTCTAACCGCCTTACCAATATGCGTTGTATCCACACTAACCATTGGCTCTTCAAGTTTTTTCTCGATGGCCTTTTGATCTTTATCGCTGAACTTTAAGCCACTCTTGGAAAAGAATTTAACTCCGTTGTCTTCAAAGTGATTGTGCGAGGCGCTAATCACCACGCCAGCCGTTGCGGCATATGCCTGTGTTAAATAAGCAATGCCAGGTGTTGGCATTGGCCCTAGCAGACCAACATTGACGCCCGCAGATAAAAAACCCGCCTCTAGGGCGGATTCAAATAAATAACCAGAAACACGTGTGTCTTTGCCAATAATAACACTGGCTTGGCCTTTTTCCGACAACACCGAACCCACAGCCCATCCTAGCTTTAATAGGAAGTCTGCAGTAATTGGGGCAATGCCAACTCGCCCTCTAATGCCATCAGTACCAAAATATTTATTCAAAACTACTCCCTAAAATTCTTAATTTGCTGCCACACAGTTAATGCGTCTTTTGTTTCACTAACGTCGTGTGCGCGAATAATGTTGGCGCCATTTTCCACAGCAACCAAAGCTGCAGTCACACTGCCAATCATTCGCTCGTTTACTGCCTTATCACCTAACAACGCGCCAATCATCGACTTACGCGACAAGCCCGCCAAAATTGAAACACCGAATTCATGAAATTCCGATAGGTTTTTTAACAAAGCAATGTTGTGACCTAAGTTTTTACCAAAGCCAAAGCCTGGGTCCAGTGTAATTGATTCGGGTTTAATACCAACCGACGCACAAGCAGCGATACGCTCTTTAAAAAAGGCTTTTACATCTGCAACCACATCTTCATAAGTAGGGTTTTCCTGCATGGTTCTCGGCGTGCCTTGCATATGCATCAAACACACACTGACATCAAGGGAGCCCGCCATTGCAAGGGCGCCTTCCTCTTGTAATGCATAAACATCATTAATAATACTTGCACCAGCTTCAACGGCTTTTTGCATAACAATAGGTTTTGAGGTGTCGATAGATATAGGCACATTAATCTTACCACTTAGTGCTTCGATCACCGGCAGAACACGCCCCAACTCATCCTCAACGCTCACTGCTGGCGCTCCTGGGCGAGTGGACTCACCACCAATATCGATGATATCAGCACCCTGCTCAACCATTAATTGAGCTTGAGCAATAGCACTCTCGGCGTCGAAAAAACGGCCACCATCAGAAAAAGAATCTGGCGTGGTATTTAACACGCCCATAATCATTACCTGCTGTTCGCTCACCAAACCCAGTTTAAGCAAATTGTTCAGGCGTGCCGCCAGTCAACGGTTCATCCTTAATAGGCTTCTCTTCTGGCGCTATTTCACCAGTACCAAGCTCAGAGGACGCTTCCTCAGAGTCTACTACAGCCGCCGGTACACGCATTGGTTTTCTTGCCATCAAGTCATCAATTTGACCGACGTCGATGGTTTCAATCTCAACCAAGGCCTTGGCCATCGCGTCCAAAATATCTCGATTTTCTTCAAGAATTTTGTAAGCCACAGAATAGTTGGCGTCAATAATTTTACGAATCTCTTCGTCAACCTTGTTAAAAGTCGCTTCAGAAATATGTTTGTGTTTGGTCACTTGACGACCCAAGAACACTTCGCCCTCTTCCTCGCCATAGGACATTGGCCCCATTATCGAAGACATGCCCCAGAGTTTGACCATTTTATGAGCGATCTCTGTTGCGCGTTCGATGTCATTACTGGCGCCTGTTGTCACCGCATCTTCGCCATAAACGATTTCTTCGGCAATTCGACCGCCAAATAAAGAGGAGATTTGAGAATTAAGCTTGCGCTTGGAAATACTGTAACTGTCTTTTTCAGGCAAGAACATCGTTACACCCAGCGCTCTGCCTCTTGGAATAATACTGACTTTATAAACTGGATCGTGCTCTGCCACCAAACGACCAACAATCGCGTGGCCGGCTTCATGATAAGCAGTCATTTCTTTTTCAGACTCGTCCATCACCATGCCTTTACGCTCTGTGCCCATCATGATTTTGTCTTTGGCTTTCTCGAACTCTTGCATACCAACCAAGCTTTTCTCCTGCCCAGCAGCAATCAACGCCGCCTCATTGGTCAGGTTTGCCAAATCCGCACCAGAAAATCCTGGTGTGCCACGGGCAATATCCATCGATTTAACATTTTTTGCAACCGGCAGCTTGCGCATATGAACTTTTAGAATCGCATCACGACCTCTAATGTCAGGCAAGCCAACAGTTACCGTGCGGTCGAATCGTCCAGGACGTAGTAAGGCAGGGTCTAGCACGTCCGGCCTATTGGTTGCAGCAATAACAATAATACCTTCTGAGCCCTCAAAGCCATCCATTTCGACCAGCATTTGGTTCAACGTTTGCTCACGCTCATCATGACCGCCACCCATGCCAGCGCCACGTTGGCGACCAACAGCGTCAATCTCATCGATAAAAATAATACAAGGGGCATTCTTTTTCGCTTGCTCAAACATATCACGCACACGAGATGCACCGACACCAACAAACATTTCGACAAAGTCTGAACCCGAAATGAAGAAAAATGGCACGTCGGCTTCGCCTGCAATTGCTTTCGCCAGTAACGTTTTACC
>JBBWVS010000050.1:0-3145 GCA_050256335.1 Gammaproteobacteria bacterium
ATTCATAAATAACATCATAAATCAAATTCATCAATAGTTTGAGTAAGTTATTGTTGTTTGTGGCTCAAAGCAGTAAAATATACAAATGGTATTCACACTCGACTAATGAAATTCACACTCGATATTCAAAGCTCTGATCAATTGGCCAATATTTGTGGCTCCCTCGACAAAAATCTTGAAAACATCGCAAAAAGCCTTGATGTAACCCTTTCCAACAAAGGTGCTGATTTTAGCATTAAAGGAGATAATGCCCATTTAGCCATCAATGTCCTGCAAGATCTATTATCGCAGTCTAATGGAAAAATGCTTGAGCTTAGTGATATCGATCTCAGTATTCAATCACAAAAAAATGGCAATGATTCTTCTAGGGTTGTTACCATCAGGACCGCACGAAAACACGTACACATTCGCAGCGCCAATCAACAAATCTATGTCAACGCCATTGATGAAAAAGACGCCACTTTTGGTGTGGGACCTGCGGGTACAGGAAAAACATACTTGGCCGTTGCAAGAGCAGTAGAAGCGCTTGAGAACTCCAGTGTTAGAAGAATTATTTTAGTCAGGCCCGCCGTCGAAGCGGGAGAGAAGCTAGGGTTTTTACCGGGCGATTTAACCGAAAAAGTTGACCCTTATTTACGCCCAATTTACGATGCACTGTATGAGTTTCTGGGCTTTGACAAAGTCGCTAAATTACTTGAAAAAAATATCATCGAAGTGGCGCCGCTTGCTTTTATGCGTGGTCGTACATTGAATGAAGCATTTATTATTCTAGACGAAGCGCAAAACACCACCATACCGCAAATGAAAATGTTCTTGACGCGAATGGGCTTTGGCTCAAAGATGGTCATTACTGGTGATGTTACGCAAATTGATTTAGCCAATCCTAAGCAATCTGGCTTGTTGGATGCGATGAAGATTTTAAAAGATGAGAAGCAAATTGCATTCTGCAATTTTGAGGCCAAAGACGTTGTGAGACACAGCCTTGTGCAACGCATTGTCAGGGCATACGACAACGCAGAATGACTAAGGCTGTCAACAAGATCATTGTCGGCCTGTCCGGCGGTGTAGACTCTTCTGTCACCGCTCTTTTATTGCTTGAGCAAGGTTTCGAAGTAGAGGCCTTGTTTATGAAAAACTGGGAAGAAGACGACAGTTCAGAGCATTGCTCTGCCGCCGAGGATTTAGCCGACGCCAAACAGGTAGCTGGAAAGCTAGGGATTAAACTGCATACCGTTAATTTCGCTCATGAATACTGGGAAAATGTTTTTGATCATTTTCTCGAAGAGCACAAAAAAGGACGAACGCCCAATCCGGATGTCCTGTGCAATCAACACATTAAATTTAAAGCTTTTCTTGATCATGCAAAAGACCTTGGGGCCGACAAAATCGCCACTGGCCACTACGCCAGAATTATTGAAAATCAAGGGCAATACCAGTTACAAACAGGACTAGACGACAGCAAAGATCAAAGTTACTTTCTCCACCTTCTGAATCAAGGGCAATTGTCACAAAGTCTTTTTCCACTTGGTGAAATAAACAAAACACAAGTACGAGAAATTGCCACAAAAAATGGCTTTGTTACCGCTGAGAAAAAAGACTCAACCGGTATTTGCTTTATTGGTGAACGTCACTTTTCCGAATTTTTAAACAACTTCTTGCCAAAAGAAAAAGGCGATATTGTTGATGAAAATGGCCGTTTTATTAAACACCACCACGGCATCGCTTTTTATACCATTGGCCAAAGAAAAGGCTTGGAAATTGGCGGCGGTTTTAGCGACTCACCCGAACCTTGGTTTGTTGCTGAAAAGCGCATTGAGAGCAATGAAATAGTCGTCGTTCAAGGCGATCACCCATTACTCTACCACAACACTTTAATTGCTGATAATATTCACTGGATTGGTGAAAAGCCTAATTTTCCATTCGATTGCAGCGCAAAAATTCGTTATCGTCAAGCTTCGCAAAATTGCCAAATTGAGGTACTTGAAAATGGTGAAATGAAAGTAAACTTTGAATCCAATCAAAGAGCCATCACTGAAGGCCAGTCGCTTGTGCTCTACAACGGCGATATTTGCCTTGGTGGTGCTGTAATCAAATCAAAATACAATGAGTAACCATAAACAACAAACATTGGCGCTAGCGAGTTTATTGCAAAGTACAGCGTTGGTTCATCAGCTGGCTTCTACTGGTCGGTGCGACTCGCAAGGCAATAAAGCCAGTCTTGGAAGTATTGTTAATCAAAGCACTCAAATTGAAGATATTTTTAAATCTCCAGAGGATTTAAGGATTGGCCTCGATTCTTTAAAAGTTATTTTGGATTCAAAAACGAAAAGTGTGCAAAACATTACGCTTTACGCCATTTCTCTAATTAATCTTGAAAAGAAATTAATGAAACAGAGCCAACTGTTAACAAAAATTGCTAGTGAAATTGAGTATATCAATAAACAAGAATTTTTCGAAATTCACCACGCCAATTCAATTGCCAGACTGGCAGAACTCTACAAAAACACGCTAGGCAGCCTTAATCCGACCATTATGGTTAAAGGCGAGCAAATCTATCTAAGTAACCAACATACCGCAAACAACATAAGAGCGTTGTTATTGGCGGGCATACGCGCGGTTTCTCTGTGGAAATCTTTGGGTGGCAAAACATGGCACCTAGTGCTGAACAAAAAGAAAACACTAAAAATTGTCAATTCGCTCGAGGCATGAGTACGCAAAACTAATGCTTGCATAAACCCAACTAAGACTTTATAATCTATCGTTTTGTAATTTACCTTTATTTAAGATAATATGGCCAACTCAGCAAGTTCTAAAAAACGCGCAAAACAAGCAGTTACACGCAATAAGCACAACTCTAAAATCAGAGCTAAAGTTCGTACTTTCATCAAAAAAGTAACTTACGCGATTGCAGATGGCAATAAAGAAGAGGCGCAAACAGGTTACGCAGTAATGCAAAAAAACGTTGACCAAGCGGTCAGCAAAGGTCTAATGCATAAGAATCAAGCAGCGAGAAGAAAATCTCGCATTGTTGCGCAGATTAAAGCACTTTAAGCTTGTCTTAATTACTGGGCGATAATCGCATCAGGATAGTAATTTAATAGCGCATTCGTTGCTATAATAAAGCCCTCTAACGAGGGCTTTTTTT
>JBBWVS010000051.1:0-5517 GCA_050256335.1 Gammaproteobacteria bacterium
TAATGGCTCAAACGCTTGAATACCTAAACGGTGAAGCGTCGGTGCACGGTTAAGCAGTACTGGATGTTGGTGTACAACTTTCTCAAGGATATCCCAAACTTCAGGAATCTCACTTTCTACCATCTTCTTCGCTGCTTTAATAGTAGAAGCTAAGCCGCTGGCGATCAAACGGTTATAAATAAACGGTTTGAATAATTCCAGTGCCATCTTCTTTGGAAGGCCACACTGGTGTAATTTAAGGTACGGTCCACAAACAATAACCGAACGACCCGAATAGTCCACTCGCTTACCGAGTAGATTTTGACGGAAACGACCTTGCTTACCTTTGATCATGTCAGCAATGGACTTCAAAGGACGACGGTTGTTACCCATCACCGCACGGCCACGACGACCGTTGTCGATCAACGAGTCAACAGCCTCTTGCAACATACGTTTTTCGTTACGTACAATGATCTCAGGAGCATCTAGCTCTAATAAGCGAGCAAGACGGTTATTACGGTTAATAACACGACGATATAAGTCGTTAAGATCAGAGGTCGCAAAACGACCACCGTCAAGTGGTACCAATGGACGTAAATCAGGCGGAAGAACCGGCAATACTTTAAGCACCATCCACTCTGGCTGATTGCCAGATTGAATGAGTGAATCAATCAGCTTAAGGCGCTTGTTGATTTTCTTTAATTTCGTTTGAGATTTAGTGCTTAGCGCATCTTCACGAAGATTCGCTGCTTCTTTTACAAGTTGCATTTCCGCGAGGACGTCATAGATTGCTTCCGCACCCATCTTCGCCACAAAATCATCATCACCATACTCGTCAAGAGCATCGTAATACATCTCTTCTGTTAGAAGTTGCTTTTTGATGAGTGGCGTGTTGCCAGCATCCGTAACCAAAAAGGCTTCAAAGTAAAGCACGCGCTCAATGTCTTTCAACGTCATGTCTAGCAATAGACCAAGACGTGAAGGTAGAGACTTAAGGTACCAAATATGCGCAACAGGGGCGGCCAATTCGATATGGCCCATGCGCTCACGACGAACCTTTGAAAGCGTTACTTCAACGCCGCACTTTTCACAAACGACGTTGCGAAATTTCATTCGTTTGTATTTACCACATAGACACTCAAAATCCTTCATTGGACCAAACACTTTGGCACAGAAAAGACCTTCTCGCTCAGGTTTGAATGTACGGTAGTTAATGGTTTCAGGTTTTTTAACCTCACCATAAGACCACGAGCGAATTTTCTCTGGAGAAGCTAGGCCAACTCTAATCGAGTCAAAATTTTGTTCTTTATTCTGCTGTTTTAAAATTTGTAATAAATCTTTCAAGTTATTCCCCTAATTTAATTTTGCTCAAGTTCAATATCGATACCCAGAGAACGGATCTCTTTGATCAGCACGTTAAACGATTCTGGCATCACCGACTCGGTACGATTTTCACCATCAACAATATTTTTATACATCTTCGCTCGACCAGCAACGTCATCCGACTTCACTGTTAACATTTCACGAAGTGTGTATGCAGCACCGTAAGCTTCAAGCGCCCAAACTTCCATCTCACCGAACCTCTGACCACCAAATTGTGCTTTCCCACTCAGCGGTTGTTGCGTAACTAGTGAGTAAGGACCTGTAGAGCGAGCGTGCATCTTATCGTCTACTAAGTGATTTAGTTTCAGCATATGCATATAACCAACCGTCACATGACGATCAAAAGGGTCACCTGTACGACCATCATATAACTGAATTTGACCGGACTCAGGAAGACCTGCCATCGTTAATAACGATTTAATATCTTCTTCCTTAATACCATCAAAAACTGGCGTTGCCATTGGCACACCATCACGAAGATTATGCGCCAGTTCTAGGATCTCATCATCCGAGAATGAATTAAGATCTTCGGTCTTACCATAGCTGTTATAAATTTTGTCAAGTAGGCCGCGGACCTCTTTGACCGTATTTTTTTGATGCTGATCAAGCATTGCACCAATTTTATGACCAAGGCCTTTTGCAGCCCAACCCAGGTGCACTTCAAGCACTTGTCCTACGTTCATACGCGATGGTACACCCAGTGGGTTAAGTACAACGTCAACCGGTGTGCCGTCTTCTAAGTGCGGCATGTCTTCAACTGGTGATACGCGTGAAATAACACCCTTATTACCGTGACGACCTGCCATCTTATCACCAACTTGAAGTGTTTTGCGAGTTGCCACGTAAACCTTGACCATCTTCAAAACACCCGGTGGTAATTCAGCACCCTCCAGAATTTTGGCATGCTCTACTTTTAAGAACTCATCAAACTCTTCTTGTTTTGCTTTCGCTTGTTTAACCAATCTTGCTACTTCTTTATTAACATCAGCATCTTCAACTTTCAGCTTGGCAACTTCAATGTTTTCAAGAGCTTTAAGCAATTTGGCTGATAATTTATCACCCAATTTAACATCACCTGCACCTTTCGTGACAACATTGCCAGAAAGCTTAGCGCGAACGCGACGGAAAATATCACCTTCAATAATGCCAAACTCATCATCAATATCTTTTTTGATTCTTTCTAAACGATCTTCGTCAATCTCAATAGCGCGTGCGTCTTTCTCAACACGGTCTCGAGTAAAGATTTGTACGTCAATCACCACACCAGATTTAGAAGCACCGACACGAAGTGAGGTGTCTTTAACATTGTTGGCTTTTTCACCAAAAATAGCGCGTAGTAACTTCTCTTCTGGAGACAAGGCTGTTTCACTCTTTGGTGTTACCTTGCCAACCAAAATGTCACCACCTTTAACACGAGCACCCACATAAACAATACCCACTTCATCAAGCTTAGATAAGGCAGATTCGCTAACATTTGGAATGTCGGCAGTAATCTCCTCTGAACCCAACTTGGTGTCACGAGCATAGGCTGTTAATTCTTCAATATGAATCGACGTGTAACGATCTTCTTGAACCACTCGTTCTGAAATTAAAATAGAGTCTTCAAAGTTATAACCATTCCAAGGCATGAAGGCAATCATCATGTTTTGACCGAGGGCTAGCTCGCCTAAATCGGTTGATGGGCCATCTGCCAAAACGTCACCAGCAACAATTTTATCGCCAGGCTGTACCAAAGGTTTTTGGTTAATACATGTATTTTGGTTTGAGCGAGCGTATTTTGTTAGGCTGTAAATATCAACACCCAACTCACCCGCTTTTGCTTGTTTTGCATCAACACGAATAACGATTCTTGAAGCATCAACCGCCTCAACAACGCCGCTGTGTTCAGCCGTTACACAAACCCTAGAGTCTGTTGCAACAACACGCTCAATACCTGTGCCAACCAACGGCTTTTCAGCGCGAAGTACTGGCACCGCTTGACGCTGCATATTTGATCCCATCAAAGCACGGTTAGCATCGTCATGCTCCAAGAATGGAATAAGTGATGCCGCAACCGAGGCAATTTGCTTGGAGTCGATATCAATCAAGGTGATTTCATCTTTCTCAACCAAAACAAATTCGTTTTTATGACGAGCTGCAACTAGGTCATCCTCCAGACGACCTTTGGCATCCACTGTAGCGTTTGCCTGTGCAATAGTGTGGCTTATCTCATCAATCGCCGATACATAAATAATTTCTTCCGTTACTAAGCCGCTTTTAACCACTTGGTAAGGGGTTTCTAAGAAACCGTATTCGTTGGTTTTCGCATACACTGCAAGCGTGTTAATCAAGCCAATGTTTGGCCCTTCCGGGGTCTCAATTGGACATAGACGACCGTAGTGTGAAGGATGCACATCACGCACTTCAAAACCAGCGCGTTCACGAGTCAAACCACCCGGACCTAATGCAGAAATACGGCGCTTATGTGTCACACCCGACAGTGGGTTCACCTGATCCATGAACTGAGATAACTGCGAAGAGCCAAAGAATTCTCTTACTGCAGCAGATACCGGCTTAGAGTTAATCAAATCTTGTGGTGTTAATTCGTCTGTTTCGGCTAGGTTTAGACCCTCTTTAACGGCTTTTTCAACACGAACTAGACCAATTCTAAATTGGTTTTCAATCATTTCACCAATTGCTCTAACACGTCTGTTTGCAAGCGTATCAACATCGTCAACAACGTCATGGCCATTCTTGATGTCAACCAACTGCTTGATAACGTTAATAATGTCATCGTGAGTCAATACATGCTCACCAGTCTCAGAGTCAATACCCAAGCGACGGTTAAGTTTCATACGACCAACACGTGATAGATCGTAACGATCCGGGCTAAAGAATAAGTTTGAGAACAGTGTGTTCACCGCATCTTCTGTAGCTGGCTCACCAGGACGCATCACATGGTAAATCGACATACGTGCTTGGATTTCAGTTTGCAGCTCATCAAGGCGCAAAGTGTCTGAAATGTAGGTACCATTCTCAGCATCATTGATGTAGAGAATGTCGATTTTTTTAACCTTTGTTTCGCTCAACACTTCTAACGACTCTTCAGTTAATGAAGTGTTTGCAGGAAGAAGAATTTCGCCGGTATCCGTATCAACAATATCGATAGCAAGAACCTTACCTAAAAGATATTCAAGCGGCGCATTAATCACCTTGACATTTGCTTTTTCTAACAATTTTGTGTGCTTTGAGGTAATACGACGACCTTTCTCAACGATTAGGTCTTTGCCTGCTTTAATATCAAACCCAGCAATAACGCCACGAAGACGTGAAGGATCCATTACTAAATCACACGACTTAGCTTTCATTTTAACCACGACGTGGTCAAAGAAAGTATCTAGAATGCCTTCTGAATTTAAGCCCATTGCACGTAGTAATGTCGTTACCGGAAGCTTTCTACGACGGTCAATTCGAACGTACAAATGCTCGTGGTGATCAAATTCAAAATCTAACCATGAACCACGGTAAGGAATAATGCGAGAAGAGAATAATATCTTGCCCGAGGAATGTGTTTTGCCTTTATCATGCTCAAAAATAACACCTGGAGAACGGTGAAGTTGAGAAACCACAACACGCTCTGTACCATTAATAACAAAAGTACCGGTATCCGTCATCAAAGGCAGTTGTCCTAAATAGACATCTTCCTCAATCACTTGTTTAACACGGCGTTTTTTCTTTAACGTTGAGCCATTTTTATCATATAGCGCAAGGTTAAGCTTAACACGCATGGTTGCTGCATAAGTAACACCTCGCAGCTTGCATTCTTTGACACTGTACTTAGGGTCTTGAAGCTCGTAATCTACATATTCAATTTCAGCGTAACCATTCAGTGCTGTAATAGGGAATACCGATTGAAAAACTGAATGGAGGCCAACATTTTTCTTTTCAGTTGCCCCTGCTTGAATAAAAGTATTAAATGAGTTAATCTGAATGGACAATAAATCAGGCTCTGGCAGAACCGATTTCCTAGTACCAAAATTATTTCTAATGCGCTTTTTCTCAGTGAACGAATAAGTCATGAATACCCCGTATTAATCGATAAATTGTGATTCAGAATTGCTTCTGAATAAAAACACCAAAATCCCCTAGTGGGGATTTTGGTTACTAGCGTTGAAC
>JBBWVS010000052.1:0-3255 GCA_050256335.1 Gammaproteobacteria bacterium
CTCAATTGTGGCGGTCTTGTTGTGGTAAGTAATAATAAATCAGAGACTTCAATAATAGGGCAATCAATATATAAAACAATAACGCAGGGTGATGCCGAGATATATCAGGCTCAAATGTTATTGAATAGGTTCCACCGCTACCCTGTTGGGTCACCCAATGGACAATGGACATGGGAAACACAATCCGCTACTCAGAAGTTTTATCGGGAGCTCGGCCAAAGCTTTGATGGCAGGTGGAGTTCGCAAATATTGTCTGATTTGAAGGATAGAAGGTTAATTATTATGCCTCGTTCTGGGCCATTGTCATTCGCAGAGAAAGGCGAGATTTTTGACGAAATACGCTTAAAGTATGACGATGTTTCTGAGCTGGAAAAGGCTTGGTATACGCTAAACCAACTAGAATTTGCTGTTGTGACTTCAGATGAGGTAAGCCTACCACATTGTTACCCAACCCCTCAGGATTGCACTGATAATTCAGGTCTGTACACCCCTGACCCCCATAATGCGGCAGTAGGTGACTTTAATGGCGATGGTTTGCAGGATCTGGCAATCTCTTGGATTTACTTTATCCACACCACAAAACGTGAAAAAACGCCATCGCACATTCGATTTTATCTTAATGATGGAAAAAACAACCTTGTCTCTTCGCCTGAAATTTACGCCTTAAATGAAGTTCCTTTGAGGCATATGTTGTACAGAATGGTTGTAGATGACTTTAATAGTGATGGACGCGATGATTTGTTTGTAGGCTCTATGGGTGTGATTATGCGCGTCAAGGATCAACAGCATAGTCTGAATGATTTTGAGCCAAATTTACTACTTTTAAGCACCCAAAATGGCCAGATGGAAGATGCAAGTCACCTTATTGAGGGCCAAGAAAATGGTGGTATGATCGAGAATTACACGTTTTCACATGCAACTAGCAGTGGAGATATAAATTGCGATGGCTTTAATGACATATATACTGGGAACGCTTTATTAATTGGTGACGGCACAGGGAAATTCATCAATAAATCAAATGATTTACCAGAAGGTATATATAAACACACAAAAGCAAACGCTTTTGCTTCGACTATAGCGGACTTCAATGGAGATGGCTGCGGAGATGTTGTCATGCACCTTCAGGAAAAAACAATAAGTGTTTGGATGTCTCTTTATGGAAAACATATGCCAAGAACTTTCACAACACTCAAGATGGAGAACTACTATGGCAAAGGCAATATGAAAGTTAATTATATGGCCTCTGGTGATTTGGATGGTGACGGAGACCCTGATCTTGTGGTGGCAATTACTCGAGCAAAGCCATATTACTTAGGACGCAAGATAGTAATATTCATCAATCAAGAAGGTAAGCTTATTGAGAAAACAAAGGCGTTAATTCAGGATGATCGTGATCAAAACATTACAGGAAGACCTCAAAATGGTGGTGAGGGCTCGATTCGATTAGTTGATCACGACAGGGATGGCGACTTGGATATTATTGATTCTACTGGCGGGTCTTGGGAAAAAAATGGACGTTTCGGGTATGCAATCTTTGAGAACGATGGCACTGGTCACTTTACCGCAATCCCAGAAAGTGAGCTTGTAATCCTTAGAGAGGAAATGTTTGAAGGTTATAGTTTTAATCGCCCTCAGACAAGTATTGCTTATCCTATTGATATAGACGGCATTGGCCGACTTGATTATGTGTCTTTTATACGCTCGCCATACAGTTCTTCAATAAGCACCGTATACGGTTACACTGTGCTCGGAAAAGATAATCCAATTACACAGGAAGAGCTAAAAAAAAGAGCGGCTACCCATCAACAAGCTCTTGTTGAAGAACAAGCTCTAGCAAAACAAGCCATTATTGATAAACAGGATCATGATCGAGAGCAAGTCCTTGTTAAAAGAAGAATTTATGCTGAAGAACTAGCTCGTAAAGAAAATACTAATTCCAAGCAATTTATCAAAGCGCTATCATCCCTAAGTGAGGTAGTTTTTGAAGGTGAAAGCGCATTTAATAGGCTCAGCTCACCGATCATCTTAAATTCTGAGGTTCAAATTATGGGCTATAAGGGTCTTAAGCTTATCTTGGGTGGTAAATCGGCAATGGCACGATTGCATCTTCAGTTTGGTGAAAGCAATATATCTACAAATGTGTGTTTTCAGTGGTATCCACAGCACACCTTTATGGCTGTAAGGTTGTCATTTATGGAAAACGACTGGGGTGGTATAAAAGATATCACGAAATTTGGAACACATGATTGTGTCGGGGTTACTGGTTTTGTAGGGCATTGGGAAGTTGGCGCCAACAGCGACACTTTAATAAAATTAGGAATTAAAGCTGCTCTTATCGGTATCCAGCAAAATACTCGACAATTACTTGAGGCTCTTGATGAGCAAACAGATGTTTCATTAAGTTTTCTTCTATCTAAAGAGCTTAATAAATGAATCAATAAATACTCAGAGCGCTACAGAGTGTTATATTTAAGTTAAAGTGTCATGGACGTCCATTGAGAGTGGCAAGGCCGTTGTGACGGACAGCTTGGCTGGGGGGTGAAATCCAGCCACAATGGTTAGCCAAACCACGCTATCAAATCAATTCGGCAAGCTAACCGTTGCCTTAATTTGCTACCGCACCCGTTTACGCAAAATATATTTTTGTATTTTCCCAGTCGAGGTTTTGGGGATTACTTCAAAAACAAACTTACGAGGTGTTTTAAAAGCGGCCATATTGTCTCTGCACCATTGTATCAACTCGGCTTGAGTAACATTCTGACCGTCACCCAGCTCAATAAAAGCACAAGGAGTTTCGCCCCATTTTTCGTCTGGCATAGCAACCACTGCAGCGACAGCAACAGCCGGATGTTTATACAAAACCTCCTCAATCTCTATTGAAGAGATGTTTTCACCGCCGGAAATAATAATATCTTTTGAGCGGTCTTTAAGTTGAATATAACCATCTTCGTGCATCACTCCAAGATCACCGGAATGAAACCAGCCGCCTGCGAAGGCAGCATCACAGGCCTGTTTGTTCTTTAGATAGCCTTTCATAACTACATTACCACGGAACATCACCTCGCCAATAGTGACCCCGTCGCGCGGTACTGGATTCATGGTTTCAGGATCAAGAATAGCTAACGCTTCAAGCGGAAGATAGCGCACACCCTGACGCGCTTTGAGTGCAGCCTGCGCCATGCCATCCATCACGTCCCATTCTGCATGCCAATCGTTTACTACAGCGGGGCCATACGTTTCAGTTAATCCATAAAG
>JBBWVS010000053.1:0-3030 GCA_050256335.1 Gammaproteobacteria bacterium
CAGCAATAGCTCGCGCCAATACTTCGGTGCCATTCGCAAACTGGTCAAATTCAAACACGCCCAATGGGCCATTCCAAACAATAGTGCCTGCATTTTTCATAATTTCTGCCAACTCCTGAGCAGAATTTGGGCCGATATCTAGGATCATATCGTCGTCAGCCACGCTGGCAGCGCTTTTAGTTTCAGCTGTCGCGAATTCTGAATACTCTTTGCCACAAACAACATCTGTTGGTACGTGAATCTGGCAGTCCTCCATTAAAGCCTGAGCCGTTGGAATCAGATCGTGCTCACACAAAGACTGACCTACAACATTGCCTTGTGCGGCAATAAAAGTATTAGCAATTCCTCCGCCAACAACCAATTGATCGACAATCTTTGAAAGAGACTCTAGTACGGTCAATTTCGTCGACACTTTAGAACCACCAACAATCGCCACCATAGGTCGTGCAGGATTATCTAGGGCCTTTGTCAATGCATCTAACTCACCAACCAGTAGTGGGCCAGCACAAGCGATTGGTGCAAACTGGGTCACACCGTGTGTTGAAGCGTGGGTTCTGTGCGCTGTACCGAAGGCATCTTGTACACAAATATCACATAAGGCCGCCATCTTTTTGGAAAGCGCCTCATCGTTCTCTTTTTCGCCTTCGTTAAATCGAACATTTTCACAAAGGACAACTTCGCCCTCACTAAGCTCAACACCGTCAAGCCAATCTGCAACAAGCCTCACTTCTTGGCCCAACAACTTAGATAAATGTCTAGCCACTGGCGCCAAAGAAAATCTTTGCTCAAATTCACCAGCAGTAGGTCTGCCAAGATGCGAAGTAAGTATTACTTTGGCGCCCGCTTCTAAAGCTAGAACAATTGTTGGCAAAGAGGCTTGAATGCGCTTATCACTGCTAACCTCGCCATCCTTTATAGGCACATTTAAATCTTGTCTGATTAAAACGCGCTTACCGGATAAGTCCAGGTCAGTCATTCTTATTAAGCCCATTACGCTCTCCGCCTACAGTAATTACTGGGTTACAAACTCAGCCAAACGAAGCAAGTTACAAGTGTAGCTGTACTCATTATCATACCAAGAAACCACTTTGATAAAAGTTGGGTCCATCGCAATGCCAGCACCTGAATCAAAAATTGAAGCATATGTGCTGCCAACAAAATCACTTGAAACAACCTTTTCATCTGTGTAACCAAGAACACCCTTCATTGCACCTTCTGAAGCACTCTTCATTGCATCACAGATCTCTTCATAACTGGCTTCTGAATTTAGCTCAACTGTTAGATCAACTACCGATACGTCTGATGTTGGTATACGGAAAGACATACCTGTTAGCTTACCATTTAATTCTGGCAATACAACGCCTACCGCTTTTGCAGCACCAGTTGATGAAGGGATTATATTTTCTAAAATACCACGACCTCCCCGCCAGTCTTTCATTGAGGGTCCGTCAACTGTTTTTTGTGTTGCAGTAGCTGCATGAACCGTTGTCATTAAGCCGCGCTTAACACCCCAGTTATCATTCAATACCTTGGCAACCGGTGCCAAACAGTTTGTTGTGCAAGAGGCTGCTGAAATAATCGCTTGACCATCGTAAGTGTCGTGGTTAACACCGTATACAAACATTGGTGTGCCATCTTTTGAAGGGGCTGATTGAATAACTTTCTTTGCGCCAGCATCAAGGTGTGCTTGGCAACCCTCTTCAGTCAAAAAGAAGCCGGTACAATCGATGACTAAATCTGCACCAATTTCATTCCATTTCAGGTCTGCTGGGTTGCGCTCTGCTGTTAGGCGAATTTTCTTACCATCGATAACGAAATTATTACCCTCAACTACGACATCCTTACCAAAACGACCGTGAACAGAATCATACTTAAGCATATAAGCCAAATAATCATTGTCCAATAAATCGTTAACGCCAACAACCTCTAGACCATCAAAATCTTGGTCAATAGCACGAAAAACCATACGACCAATACGCCCAAAACCATTAATGCCTACTTTAATTGTCATTTTCTAACTCCTAAAAAAATTAACCTAATACCGACTCAACGGTAGCAACAACCTTTTCTACCGTAAAACCAAAATGCTTGAACAAGTCACCCGCAGGGGCTGACTCACCAAACGTTGTCATTACAACTACACCACCATCAAGTCCAATGTATTTATACCAAGAATCAGCAACGCCGGCTTCAATCGCAACACGTTTAACGCCCACTGTTAACACCGAATCTTTATAAACTTGATCTTGTTCGTCAAATGCATTCGTACATGGCATAGAGACCACACGAACTTTTTTATCCGATAGCGCTATTGCTGAATCGACTGCAAGCGAGACTTCAGAGCCTGTTGCAATCAAAATAATATCAGCATCGCCGCCACAATCTTTTAATACGTAACCGCCCTTCTCGATATTAGACACTTGCTCAACTGTACGCTCCATTGGAGTCAAATTCTGACGAGAGAATATTAATGCTGTTGGCGCACTACCTCTTTGCATTGCAATTTTCCATGAAACCGCTGACTCGATGGCATCGCAAGCACGCCAAGTATGGAAATTTGGAATCACACGCATCGATGCAATCTGCTCAACCGCTTGGTGGGTTGGGCCATCTTCACCAAGGCCGATAGAGTCGTGCGTATAAACATAGATTGTACCAATTTTCATCAATGCCGACATACGTAGTGAATTGCGCATATACTCCATAAACATCAAGAAAGTTGCGCCGTAAACCTTAAAGCCGCCGTGCAAAACCATACCATTCATCATCGCAGCCATACCAAATTCACGCACACCCCACGAAATATAATTACCTTTGGCGTTGTCGTGGTTAACAACCACTGAGCCCGACCAATTAGTAAGGTTAGAACCCGTTAGATCCGCTGAACCGCCAAACAGCTCTGGCACAACAGGGCCCATAGCTTCAATCGCATTTTGTGATGCTTTTCTAGAAGCAATATTAGGCATTTCTTCTTGAGTTTTGGCAATATATTTGTCCATTTCCTCAGAAAAATTAGCTGGCAATTCGCCC
>JBBWVS010000054.1:0-2622 GCA_050256335.1 Gammaproteobacteria bacterium
TCAGAAAACATTTCTTGCGAGAGTCGCAGACTTTCATTCCAGTTATCAAGTTCTTTGGATTTTTCAATAACTACTTTTTTTATGCCTACTTGAATAATGCCTTTGGCGCATTCTGAGCAAATAGGTAACCCATATATATAAAGGGTCGCACCGTCAAGTGAAGTGCCCGAATAAGTGGCGTTATAAATAGCGTTCATCTCGGCGTGAACCACAAATCTATATTTAGTTTCTCGATGATTGTATCGTTCGTCTGTATCTTTAATTCCCCTAGGGAAGCCATTAAAGCCTTGTGATAGTACTTCTTTTTTTGCGCCAACGGTCACCGCGCCTACTTGAGTTGAGGGGTCTTTTGACCAAGTAGCCACCTCTTTTGCGAGTGATAAGTAACGATTATCCCATTTGTCTAGTGTATTCATAAGTCGAGCATTTTACTAGTAGGGATCTTTTGTATAAACCATTTTATAATTTGCTTTGTGATACAAGGGTTTCTATTAGCGAATCTTGATACTTGCCAAGCTAATCAAAATCAAAATCAAGGTGATCATCCAGAAACGCACGATAATCTTAGGTTCCGATAAGCCCATCTTTTCAAAGTGATGGTGTAGTGGCGCCATTAAAAACAAGCGTTTTTTCGTGCGTTTGTAATAACCCACTTGAAGAATGACCGATAGCGTTTCAGCAACAAAAACACCGCTCATTAAGAAAAACAATATTTCTTGGCGAACGATAATAGCAACAACCGCCAAAATAGCCCCGAGAGCAAGTGAGCCAACATCACCCATGAAGATTTCGGCGGGGTAAGTATTGAACCATAAAAAACCAAAGCCGGCGCCAATCAAAGCCGCGCAAACTACAAATAACTCCCCCGTGCCGGGCATGAATGGCATATTGAGATAGTTAGAAAAGTTATAGTTGCCACCAATATAAGCAAAAATAGCCAATGCACCACTGATTAAAATCACCGGCATCACGGCTAGGCCATCAAGTCCATCGGTTAGGTTGACAGCGTTTGAACTGCCAACGATGACAAAATAACTTAAAATTAAGAAGCCAGCAACACCTAATTCGAAGTCAGCGTTTTTGAAAAAAGGTATAAGCAACTGAGTATCAATTGGAGTCTCGGCGTAGTAAAGCAAACTGATGCTGATAATAAGCGTGGCAATTGATTGAAAGGCAAGTTTTTTCTTGCTGCTAAGCCCGTCCGATGATTGTCGTTTTAATTTTAAATAGTCGTCAAAAAAACCAATACTGCCAAAGGAAAATGCAGTGAAGAGTACAATCCACAAGTAGCTGTTATGCCAATCACCCCAGACGATCATACTGATCATAAAAGAGAATAAAATCAAAACACCGCCCATTGTCGGCGTGCCAGCTTTGGCGTGGTGTGTTTGTGGACCGTCACTCCTAATCACCTGCCCTATTTGATAATGCTTCAACTTGGCAATTATAAATTTGCCTAGAAATAGACTAATCAACAAAGCGCTCATCATCGAGAAAACTGCCCTTACAGTTAAATAGTTAAGAACATTGAAACCTGTATCAAGTGATGCTAAAAAATTAATCAGTTCGAGAAACATAAAGGCTTATTCTCCGTTCGAAAGTCGTTTCAATTTGAAGACTAAGATAGAGTCCATAGGGATGCCCATATCTCTACTACCAAATGCTTGTTGGTAAGTGGTGATAGCAAGTCGCACTTCGCCAAGCGTCATATTCAAGGCGGTGTCGTCGATAACCCCTAAAATTTCACCATTGCTTAATCTGAATTGCACTGGCTTTCCTGACGCTTGTAACACTCTGCCGTCAATCAATTCGATTGTTACTTCAAGAGAGATGTTGTTACCTGCTTTAGCCTGTTTTCCAGTGCCCGCTTGGGTGGTGAGAGAAAAATAACCTGAGTCATTTTGTTGAGCACCAGGGAACGCTGCTACAACCGTTTCTCTAAAAGTTTGTTGTTGTTTTTCTTGGAGTCCTTTTAATGCTAGAGATTTGAGCGCAAGTGCGGCGTTAAAAGCCTCTTCTCCGGTGGCAAAGTTATTTGCGCTCTCGCCCACTCTTTCGATCGTAACGCGCTCGATAGTATCGCCTTTCTCAATAGAATTGACAACATCCATTCCAAGGATAACAGCACCAAAAACACTGTGTTTTCCATCTAACCAAGGTGTGGCGATGTGGGTAATGAAAAATTGAGAGCCGTTGGTGCCAGGTCCGGAGTTTGCCATCGATAAAATACCAGGTTTGTCGTGTTTTAAATCACTGAACTCATCCACAAATCTGTAGCCTGGACCACCCGTTCCTGTGCCTTTAGGGTCGCCGCCTTGAACCATGAAATTGTCAATTACTCGATGGAAAGCAATACCATCGAAGAAGGGTACACCCAACTCTTTGTTGCTCGCCTTGGTTCCCTCTGCAAGTGAGACAAAATTAATAACCGTTAGTGGTGCTTTTTCATAGGCAAGCTCGATGACAATTTCACCTTTGTTGGTTTGAATATGGGCAAAAATTCCCTCATCTTGTGTAGCAAATGAGAGTGAAGATAGAAGAAGTGAAAACGTAAGTAGTAGAACTCTCATAAATAACCTTGAAATAAAAACCATTAATGATACCCAAAATCATTAATATATT
>JBBWVS010000055.1:0-3883 GCA_050256335.1 Gammaproteobacteria bacterium
GACTCTATTAGAGCGATTGGCTACTATGCGAGAGAAATTGCTAATGCAGTGCTAGAGGCAAAAGCCTCTCTTGCTACTTCAAAAGCCACTTCAAAAGCTACGGCCAAAGCAAGCGCTAAACCCGCTGCAAAAAAGCCGGCAGCAGATAAAGCTACAGCCCCTGAAGCTACGGCCAAAGCAAGCGCTAAACCCGCCGCAAAAAAGCCGGCAACAGATAAAGCGCCAGCCCCTGAAGCCACGGCTCCTGAGGCTGCAGCTCCTGCTAGTGAGCCTGTAACAGCCGAAGTTGTTGCTGCACCAGCAGACGAAAAAACTACTGAAAGCAAAGAAGCGTAACAACAGGAGACAAAATATGGCAATTACAGCCGCTTTAGTTAAAGAACTAAGAGAAAGAACGGGCTCAGGCATGATGGACTGCAAAAAAGCCCTGATGGAAACTGATGGCAACATGGAAGAGGCAATCGACCTAATGCGCGCTTCAGGCGCTGCAAAAGCCGCTAAAAAAGCGGGCCGTATAGCATCTGAGGGCCTAGTAAATGTTACTTTGAGCGACGATAAAAAGACCGCCATTATTTTAGAAGTTAATTCTGAAACCGACTTTGTAACCAAGGGCGACGCCTTCATTGACTTTGTTAACACTTTAGGCGCTTTAGCACTTAAAAACCAACCTGCAGGCATTGAGGAATTTTTGACTCAAACACTGGAGACCGGTGAAACTGTTGAAAAGGCAAGAGAAAACATCATCGCCAAGGTTGGTGAGAATGTTTCTGTTAGACGCGTTCAAACAGTTAAAACAAGCGACGGCGTTATCGGCGCATACAAGCACGGTGAACGGATTGCGGTATTAACCGTCCTTTCGGGAAATGACGCCAACCTAGCGAAAGACGTTGCAATGCACATTGCTGCCTCTAAGCCAGAGTGTGTTAGTGAAGACCAATTGTCAGCCGACCTTCTTGAAAGAGAGAAGGCAATCTTTATCGAGCAAGCCAAAGAAAGCGGCAAGCCCGACAACATCATTGAAAAAATGATTGTTGGCAGAATGAGAAAGTTTGTTGGCGAAGTGACGCTGTACGGCCAGTCTTTCGTTAAAGACCCAGACACAACGGTTGGTGAGCTTGTAAAAGCAAACAACGCCGAAGTGGAGTCTTTTATTCGTTTCGAAGTAGGAGAGGGTATTGAAAAGAAAGTCGATAACTTTGTTGAAGAGGTGATGGCGCAAGCGCAAGTTTAATTCTTTTGCTGCAAATACTGAAAAGGCGCCATTGGCGCCTTTTTTTTGTTTCAGAGGAAGTGCTATAAGTCTTTCTTGCTTTTGATAATCAACTTCATAATGGCTGGCATTAAGAAAAAGTCGGCCAACAGCGCTGTCAGAATCGCACTTGCCGTCAAAACACCAAAATTAAACATGTTGTTCATGCTGGAAAACGTCAACACCAAAAAACCCAGCGCCAAAACAATAGAGGTGAGTGTAATAGCCCTTCCGGTACCCATTAGTGTTAGTTCTACCGCTTTATCAACGTCGTTGTGTTGCAACTCATAACGACGAAAATTATGCATAAAGTGCACCGTATCGTCCACCGCCAAACCAAGAGCAATGGCACCAATTAAAAGGGTAAACATATCGAGCGGCATGCCAAAAATACTCATGATCATAGCAATAACGAGAATCGGCAAGACGTTTGGTATCATGCTAATCAGTCCAATTTTGAGGTTGCCCACCAGTAAAACCATCAGCACGGTAATAAAGCTGAACGCCAACAAGTAACTGAGTGCGCTACTGTATATTGCCCTTTCGAAAGTAACTGTCATCAGTGTGCCGATACCGGTAAAGGTCACTTTTGCAAGCCCTTCAAACTCTTTATCAAGATAGGCTTGGGCATCTTGAATAAACACCCTTGTTTCAAGCGTGTCAACCCAGGGCATTTTCAAGGTTAATCGCGCCTTTGAATAATCCCCGTCAACAAGCTTGTCTAAATCATTACTGCCGCTGCTTGCAAAAAGAACAAACTCCTGCGCAATGAGGGAGCTATCGTTCGGCACAGCATAATACTCATCTTGGTTTTCATTAAGCGCCCTATTGGTCTCTTTAACAACGTTGACAACACTGACAACTTTGCCAATAATCACGTTACCCGTTGCGATTTCATTGATACTTGCTGAGACCTTTTCAATTGTCTGCAGCACTTTGGGGTTGTACAGTCCGTTTGTCGTCTCAGTATCTATGATGACTTCTATTGTGACAGAGCCTTTAAGTGAGTCGTCAACCATCTCTGTGGCAATGCGGGCAAAATTATCGTCAGGCAGCCAGTTGAGTGGAAAGTGGGAAAATCGCAATTGTGCAGCAAAAAATACAGCAATGACGATTAACACCGCACTGACAACAACAACACCTTTGGCTTTGCTGGTTGCAAACCTACTAATTGCAACCAAACTCCTATCCATTAGAGCATGGCCGGCCTGGTTAGTGATTGGCGAGCGATGCTTAATACTACCAATGGCAATAAGCGCTGGCAGAAGAACAAGCGTAAAAAACAAGCCAATCAATACACCGGCACTGGCAAAACGACCAAGGTCGGCCACTGGCGCAACACCCGAGAACGAAAATGACCAAAGACCAACTGCTGTCGTTACCGACGTCATAACTATTGCAAGGCCCGAGTGGCCCATCGCATATCGAAGCGACGCTTTTTTATCCGCAGAAATAGCAAAATCCTTATAAAAAATAGCCAGCAAATGGATGGAGGCACCGGTGACCACCGCCAACAAAAAGGTTGGCATAATTTGTGTAACCATCGTAAAGGGCACAGAAAAAGCAGCCATTAAGGACAACGTCGAGAGCAGTGTTAAAACAACACAGGCAAGTGGTAAAAGCACGCCAGAAACGCACCTAAACACCGCAAACAACACCACCATAATCATTACTATCATTAGGCTGATAAACACTATAGAATCGCTTGTCATTGCCTGCTTAAAAATACCCGCTATTGCTGCGGAGCCCGTGAGATATATTTTAAAATCGTCGGCATCAAAGCGCTTCATGATCTGTTGCGCTTTAGCAATTATTTCATCGTTTTCAGTGTCGCTTAAGTACGCCTTTGGTATAGCGTTGAGCTCAACTTCAGGCTCAAAATCAAAGTCGTCTGAAAATCCGGCGTCAAAATCAAAACCTTCATCTGTATTGTTGTTTTGTTGGCCGGTGTAGTTATTGGTATCAACAGTAATAACGGTGAGTGTGTAGTCCTCGCTGTAAAGCAAATTGTCGTACAGGCTGTTTGCTGTTGCCCTTGCCTTTAGTACGTCCAACTCTTGTTGGCTGCTAGGCAAAAACTCAATGAGCGGCTCCACAACCAATGCGCCATCACGCCCATAAGTACTTCTTGCATTAAGTAGTGAATTAACAGCTTGTATATGAGGCAGCTCCAACTCCAAAGCTTGGTGCAGAGCGTCTAGTTTTCTCAAAAAATCAATATCAAAAATAGTGCTGGTCTTAACCGCTAAAATAATTTTTTCATCTCGACCAAACTGATCTCGAAAGGCGCCATAATCAATACGCATTGGGTCGGACTTGTGCAAAAAACCCTCGGTTGAAGTGTCCAGGGTCAAACTTGGTAGTTGTGAGCCAAGCGCAACAACACCGAGCAGTGTTAAAAGCAGGGTTTTTTTGGAGTTTTCAAAGATCCAGTCAGAAAACAGTTCGAATTTTTTCTCGGTTGACGATCGCCAGTTCATTGTTTTTCGATTGGGCCCATTATGCTATTTTTTGGAATTATACACAGAAGACCTACTGAGCTCTCTCACCACGGAATATTAAAAATTATTTTTACACCAATCTTGTATCTCAACACAAGTCGCATTTAAGCTCTCGGACTTTTGTTTTCCGCGA
>JBBWVS010000056.1:0-13461 GCA_050256335.1 Gammaproteobacteria bacterium
GTATCAATACAAGTAATTAGGAGAAGATATGTCAAATATATACCCAACCTCAATGGCCGAGGCACTGCCGTCTAAGGCGCGCGTTAGCGAAGCAAAAGAAAGACTTGAAAAGGCAGGTGTTAAATACATTCTGTCCTGCTGGATTGATTTACTCGGCATTCCAAAAACCAAACCGGTGCCAATGTGTGAATTTGAAGCCTTATGTGCGGGCAAAGGTCCTCAATTCGCAGTCCACTCTATTTCATTTGTGCCAGAATTAGGGCCGGCTGATTCCGATCAGATTCCTCTGCCCGACCTTGATAGTCTGGTCATTTGCCCTTGGGATAAAACGTGTGCTTGGGTATTTGCTGATTTGTGGTGGGAAGATAAGCCTTATAATCTTTGCCCACGTCAAACACTTAAGCGCGCCATCAAAGACGCTGAAGATGCTGGTTATAAAGCTTTTTGTGGTATCGAGCCTGAGTTTATTGCCATGCGCTGGGAAAATGGCCAGCCGGTTAAGGCTATCGATGATGATCCTTTACCAAGTGAGGGTTTACGTCCTCGTCGTCAAGCATTCGGTTACGATGTTGAGTACAGTATCGATTCGATGGGTTTTCTTGGCGAAATGATTGACATCTTGAACGGTCTCGGCTGGGGCGTGAAAGACGTAGTTGCCGAAGGTGCTTATTCGCAATTTGAATTGGACTTTACTTATACTAATGTTCTTGAAATGGCTGATCGCCTAGTTTTTTTGCGGGTCTTGTTAAAAGAGATAGCGAAAAACCACGGTATGTTTATTACCTTTATGCCAAAACCTACAATTGGTGATTGGCGTTCCGGTGCCCATATCAACCTCAGTTTGACTGGTGCAGACGGCGGCGGTAATATTTTTGAGGGTGAAGACGGTAAGTTTTCAGAACAGGCCTACCATGCAATTGGTGGCTTATTAAAACACGGTCATGCAATTACTGCCATTGCCTGTTCAACGGTTAATTCTTATAATGGACTGGTACCAAAAGTTGGCGGTTTTGAAGGTGGCACGGTGACATGGGCGCCAACTCATATGGCCTATGGTGATAACAATCGCTCTTGCATGATTCGTTTACCACAAAATCGTTTTTGTATCGAGAATCGTGCGGCAGATATGTGCATGAATCCATACTTGGCACTGGCGTTAACAACTGCAGCAACCGTCGACGGTATTCGCAATAAGATTGACCCTGGCGATCCTCT
Organism: Gammaproteobacteria bacterium; assembly: GCA_050256335.1. Taxonomy (GTDB): domain Bacteria; phylum Pseudomonadota; class Gammaproteobacteria; order PS1; family Pseudothioglobaceae; genus Pseudothioglobus. The sequence continues at coordinate 1,216 of JBBWVS010000056.1, forward strand.
CAATTTGGATTTGTATTCCTTGAGTAAAGAAGAAATCAAAGCAGCAAATATTACTTCGTTGCCACGCAACTTACTTGAGGCATTGGAGGCATTGCAAAAGAGCGATTTTGCCCATGAAGTTTTGGGAGAATCGATGATGAAGCAATTTCTTGCTTATAAGATGGATGAGTGGGACCGTTATCATCAGGCGGTGACGGGATGGGAAGTTGAAGAATATCTTAGGCTGTACTAAATCATCTATAAAAACCCTTGTTGGTGGCTTGTTAGTTGCCAACAAGGGTTTATAGTTGCTCGAGATACAATAAAAAAACTTTTAATTTTGCCGGCATCCACTGCCGACTGGGGTAGATTGCGTATACAGCAACACTTGGAAATTGCCAGTCAGTCAGTAGTGGCACTAATTGTTTTTTCTCAACCGCCTCCTGACTAAGGAGTTTGGATAGGGCGGCAATCCCTAGGCCAGATAACGCAGCATCTTTGGCGCTTAGTAAATCATTTACCTTGAATCTACCTTTCATGTCAATTGTATAGCTGGCATTACCCTTCTTAATAGGGAGTTGGATATGTGGACCCATAAAAAGCTCAATCAAATCAAAATCGTTTATTTGACTGACATCCACAAGTTTTCCATATTTATCGATAAACCCAGGTGAGCAATAAAGACCTAGCTCATCATCAAGAATTTTTTTTGAAATGAGATCGGAATCTTCAAGAGGTACAATGCCAAAACGCAAAGCAATATCGACACGCTCTTTAACTAAATCGGTATTTCGATATTCAAGTATAAGTTCCATGTCAACTTTCGGATTGGCTTCCATAAATGGCTGGATAACTTTGGGAATGAATATTTGTGAAAAATCGTTTAAAGCTGCTACGCGTAATAATCCAACCGCCTCCTTGCCGAGAGTAGCGGTAAATTGCTCGGCTTCTTCGGCGGTCTCTACAATCTGTTGACAGTATTGATAATAGCCCTGTCCAGCTTCAGTAAGAGTTACGCTGCGAGTACTTCTATTTAATAATCTAACCCCCAGACGGGATTCAAGTTTCGCGAGATTATTGCTGACTGTTGATTTATCAATTTGTAACTCGGTAGCGGCCTTGGTAAAGCTTTTATGTTGGGCGATTTTTGAAAAAATTAGCAGTTGGTTTAGATGCATTGAATCATAGAATTGTTGATATTTCACAACAGTGTATTTAATATATTAGCTATTGTCAAATAAAAAAAACAACGATAATTGCATAACAAGCACTAAAAATGAAAGTTGCCTTGCTCGATGTTTCGGCTTTTTCTTTATTTCTCTTTATGTCTTAATTGATTACGGCAACTTTCATTTGTAGAAAATAAAGTAAAAGCCTTGTGATTAATAAAATAATACTATTCGTGATTTAATTTTAACTGCAGCCAAAATTAAGTTGATTATGAATTCAGGCTGGCTATTTTTTTGGAGTTATATATGTGTGGAATTGTTGGGCTGTTTATAAAAAATCCAGTTCTAGAGTCTCAACTAGGTGCTTTGGTTGCTCCGATGTTAAGTGAAATGACAGAGCGTGGTCCGGACAGTGCGGGAATAGCAGTGTATCGGGACCCGCATGAAAGCGGCTGTAAGGTTACTGTGCTGGCTGAAGGTTTGGACTTTGATTGGGACGCCCTTGAGTCTGCTATCAAGGCCGTGTTTGCTTTGAGTAAAATTTCAGTAATTCACAATCAAGCCGTTTTATTCGTTGATGCGCCAATATCTGATGTGCAGCATTGGCTTGATAGAAATTACCCTGAGCTAAGCATTACGAGTGCTGGAACTAATATTGAGATTTTTAAAGGCAAAGGTGATCCGTTGGACTTTATTGAGAAATTTGACATTAAAAGCATGAGTGGAACGCACGCTTTGGGCCATACCCGCATGGCAACAGAAAGTGCTATTACAACAGAGCATTCGCACCCTTTTTCCACAGGCCAAGATCTATGTCTTGTACATAACGGCTCTTTGTCAAACCACAATCGTCTGCGTGAAACTTTGCGTCGCCGAGGCGTTCAATTTAAAACCGACAATGATACCGAGGTTGCAGCAGGTTACCTTAGCTGGCGCTTAAGTGAGGGCGATGACTTAGAGCAGGCTCTTAACCACGCAATTGATGATCTAGATGGCTTTTATACCTTTGCAATTGGCACTAAGGATGGCTTTGCGGTAATGCGAGATCCAATTGGCTGTAAACCAGCAATAATGGCGGAGACCGATGATTGGGCTGCAATGGCCTCAGAATATCGCGCTATTGCGACTTTACCGGGTGCTGAAAATGCGCGTATTTGGGAACCAGAACCAACACAAATATACAGCTGGAAAAGGAATTAATCATGGCAGAAATTAATTTACATACAGACAGTGTCAGAAGTCTCAATGAGGCATTGCAAGGAGCTGCCTCTGGAGACAAGTTCAGCATAAACAACACTCGTGGAAAGCACGCTGTTTCAGTAGGATTAACCACGGCCGTCAATGTTGAAATCAACGGTCACGTGGGTTATTACTGCGCTGGCATGAATCAGCAAGCAAACATCACCATTAAAGGCAATGCAGGCCCCGGTCTAGCAGAGAACATGATGTCAGGCAAAGTCCACGTAACTGGAAATGCCTCACAATACGCCGGTGCAACAGCGCACGGTGGATTGTTGGTCATTGAAGGAGACGCCAGTTCGCGTTGCGGCATTTCCATGAAGGGTGTAAACATTGTAGTAGGCGGTAATATTGGCCATATGAGCGCCTTTATGGCGCAGTCTGGCTGTTTAGTGGTTTGTGGTGATGCTGGAGACGCTTTGGGCGATTCGATTTACGAAGCACGCTTATACGTTCGTGGCCATGTGGCTAGCCTAGGGACAGATTGTATCGAAAAAGAAATGCGTGCTGAGCACACAGAACAGTTAGAGAGTTTGTTACAGCTATCTGGAATGAATCACAACGTTAACGAGTTTCGCCGCTACGGCTCCGCACGCAAACTATACAATTTTGATATTAATCAAGTTGATGCCTACTAAGGAGAAAAATAATGAGTAAAGACAATCCAGCATTAATCGAATCTGCTACTTTTCCACGTCACGTGATCGCAGAAATTCAGCGCGCTGCGAGCACAGGAATTTATGATATTCGTGGTTTTGGCGCTAAGCGAAAACTGCCAAGCTTTGATGACTTGGTGTTTTTAGGTGCATCAACATCTCGTTACCCTTTAGAAGGTTACCGTGAAAAATGTACTACAGAAGTGATTTTGGGCGGTCGTTTTGCGAAGAATCCAATTCATTTAAAAACCCCAATCACTATCGCTGGGATGAGTTTCGGCTCGCTATCAGCACAAGCTAAAGAGTCTTTGGGTAGAGGCGCGACATTAGCCGGCACGAGCACGACAACGGGTGACGGTGGCATGACGCCGGAAGAAAGGGGCCACTCTAAAACCTTGGTATATCAATACCTTCCGTCACGTTATGGTATGAATCCGGATGATTTACGACGTGCCGATGCGATTGAAATCGTTCTTGGTCAGGGTGCAAAGCCTGGCGGAGGTGGTATGCTGTTAGGACAAAAAATTTCCCCAAGGGTTGCACAGATGCGTAACTTACCGGAAGGTATTGACCAGCGTTCGGCCTGTCGTCATCCCGATTGGACGGGTCCGGACGATTTGGAAATTAAGATCCAAGAATTACGAGAGATTACCAATTGGGAGAAGCCAATTTATGTCAAAGTTGGCGCTACACGAGTGTTTTATGATGTCACCCTAGCGGTTAAATCGGGTGCAGATGTTGTGGTTGTTGACGGTATGCAAGGCGGTACTGCTGCAACCCAAGATGTTTTTATTGAGCACGTTGGCATTCCCACTTTACCAGCGGTACGTATGGCTGTTGAGGCTTTAGTGGAGATGGACATGCACCGAAAAGTTCAGTTGATTGTTTCTGGTGGTATTCGTAGTGGCGCTGATGTGGCTAAGGCCTTGGCTCTTGGTGCTGATGCGGTTGCTATCGGTTCGGCAGCGCTGATCGCGCTTGGCGACCAAAGCCCTGAGTATGACGAAGAGTATAAAGACTTGGGTTCTGCGGCAGGCTTTTGGGATGATTATCAGGACGGCAAAGACCCGGCCGGCATTACCACTCAAGACCCAGAGTTATCAAAAAAATTGGATCCTAAAATCGGTGGTCGTCGCTTGGCGAACTACCTAAATGTTCTTACTCTGGAACTGCAAACTTTGGCACGTGCATGCGGCAAGAGCCATGTGCACAATTTAGAGCCTGAAGATATGGTGGCATTGACAATGGAGGCAGCAGCAATGGCTGGCGTACCATTGGCGGGAACAAACTGGATTCCAGGTAAAGGTGTTTTTTAAACTTCATGGTAGTCGACAAATAACGAGACAATAAAGGAGATCTTATGTCCATTAAACTAAGTAAAGTAGCTGCAGAACGTGGCATTGAATATTTTTTAATCAGTTTTGTTGATTTGTTTGGCAACTTACGCTCTAAATTGGTGCCAACAAGAGCAATTGATGGTATGCAAAAAAATGGCGCTGGATTTGCTGGATTTGCTGCTTGGCTGGATATGACACCGGCACACCCCGATATGTTTGCGATTCCTGATCCCGACAGTTTGATTCAATTGCCTTGGAAGAAGGAAGTTGCATGGCTTGCATCCGATTTGTGGATGGATGGTAAGCCCGTTGAAGCCTCACCAAGAATAGCCCTTAAAAGGCAATTAGCAGAAGCTGAAAAATTGGGCTTTCGAATGAAAACCGGTGTGGAGTGTGAGTATCACTTGATCAACAGCGATGGCACCAATATCGCTGATGACAAAGATCAACAAAGCAAACCTTGCTACGATCAACAAGCTTTAATGCGCCAGTACCCAGTGATAAAACAGATTTGTGATGCGATGATCGAGTTGGAGTGGGGTCCATATCAAAACGATCACGAAGATGCCAACGGCCAATTTGAAATGAATTGGGATTACGATGATGTACTGAAAACTGCTGATCGTCATGTGTTTTTCAAGTACATGGTTAAATCCATCGCTGAGCTTCATGGCATGAGGGCGACCTTTATGCCCAAGCCATTTAGTCATCTAACAGGAAACGGCTGTCACTCTCATCTGTCCATATGGAATCTGGACGGTAGTAAAAACCTTTTTAACGGTGAGGATGATGCTCGTGGTTTAGGCTTATCGCCTTTAGCTTATCAATTTCTTGGCGGAATTATGCACAGTGCTGACCGTCTTACTGCGATTTTCAATCCAACTATTAATAGCTATAAGCGTATCAATGCACCGAGAACATTTTCGGGCGCAACTTGGTCGCCAAGCTCAATAACCTATGGCGGTAATAATCGCACCCATATGATACGAGTACCGGATTCGGGGCGTTTTGAATTGCGCTTGATGGATGGTGCCGCTAATGCGTATTTAATGCAAGCAGCTATTCTTGCCTGTGGCCTTGATGGTGTTGCTAACAATCGGGATCCGGGTGATCCATTGGATATTAACATGTACGAGCTCGGTAAGGATTTAGAGGGTTATAAACAGTTGCCACGTAATTTGCTTGATGCGTTGCGCTTGCTTGATAATAGTGATGTGTTGCGAGAGCGCATGGGTGACAACTTAATTGACTCTTACGTGAAAATGAAAAAAAGTCAATGGGATGATCATTCCTCTCATCTAAGCCAGTGGGAGCGAGATCATACGTTAGACTGTTAATAATAACAATTGTCTGTTTACAAACAATAGCCCTACAAGTAAAGCCCTCTTGATGACAAATAGTAAAAAATACGAATTAGGATCAGTCTCTCTTTTATCGGGTGAGAGTCTGCAAGCGGCATTTTTGGTTTACAAAACATATGGCAAGTTAAATAAAAACAAAGACAATGTTGTTGTTTTGCCAACTTTTTACACGGGCTCTCACCAAAGAAACGAAGGATTTTTTGGGCAAGGAAGGGCAATCGATCCAAAGAAACATTTCATTATCTCTATTAACTTATTTGGTAATGGTCTTTCATCTTCACCATCTAATACACCTGCACCACAAGATGGGCCACGCTTCCCACAAATAAGCCTTTGGGATAATATTGCTTGCCAGTATCGATTATTAACTGAACATCTAGGGGTTGAGCGCATAGCGCTTGTCACTGGTTGGTCAATGGCGGGTTGTCAAGCCTATCAATGGGCAGCCCAATACCCAGATTTTGTTGATGCTATTTTGCCGTTCTGTGCATCGGCGAAAACCTCAATCCATAACCACGTTTTTCTTGAAGGTGTAAAGGCTGCATTGTGTGCAGACACTCATTGGAACAACGGTAATTACCAGAGGCCACCGGTTGTGGGATTGAAGGCCTTTGCAAGAGTATATGCCGGTTGGGCTTTTTCACAAACGTTTTATCGAGATGAGCTGTTTAAAGAGATCGGTTATGAATCTGTCGAAGAACTGTTGCTTGCTTGGGAGGAAGATCACGCTGAGAATTGGGATGCCAATAACCTTTTGTTAAAGCTTGCAACTTGGCAGGCAAGCGATATAAGTGTTGGACCACTCTATAACGGTGATTTTCATCAAGCCCTTCGCTCGATTAAAGCAAGGACAATTATCATGCCATGTACGCAGGATTTGTACTTTCCGCCGGAAGATAACAATATTGAAGTAGAGCTCATTCCGAATGCTACACTGAGTGTGTATGACTCTCCTTGGGGGCACTGTGCTGCCAACCCAGGAAACGACTCTGGTTTTTCAGCAGTGCTTGAGCAATTCATAAGAGATCTGCTTGCTTAGGTAACTTGAGATAAATTCATAGCTTTAGAGGGGTAGAATTAAGAGCTTCCTTGTTATCTTGTAACTACTTATGCTGAAAAGTATTGAAACAAAAATTCCACCACCGATGTTGGCAGCTTTTTTTGTTATCGGCATGTGGCTAGTGAATCAATATTTGCCGGGGTCTGTGCTTGATGAAACAGTGAGATTATCTGTGGCAATAGGTCTTGCTTCATTCGGGGCACTGTTTTCGATTCTGGGTGTCGTGTCTTTAGTGAAAGCTAAGACCACAGTCAACCCTCTTCAGCCTGAGAAGGCTGGAACGTTAGTGACAACGGGAATTTATCAATATACTCGTAACCCAATGTACTTGGGTATGCTATGTGTGCTATTGGCTTGGGGCGTGTTTTTGGCCAACGGCTTTTCGCTGGTATTGGCTGTATTATTTGTACCGGTATTGAACTTTCTGCAAATAATCCCCGAAGAAAAAGCGATGGAGCTTAATTTTAGAGAGCACTACACAACTTACAAAGCCAAAGTCCGGCGTTGGTTTTAATCCTTCTCTTTGGTAAAAATGATTGATAAGGTTGTTGTTGAGAATATCAATGTACCGGGGTGCACTTCACAAGTGAGCAAAATTAAGTATTCGGCAATGAAAGAAGCTTTGCTAGCCGTTTTGCCAATTGATATAAGTGGCATCACTCAAAAAGAAATGCTGGTTTTGATTCAGCCGCATTTGCTACAAGACCTTTTTCCCGAAGGTGCGAAGTCCGGTTGGTGGATGAAAACCGTACAGCTTGATCTTGAAGCGAAAGGTGTCACTAAAAGAAATAACAGTAAACCACTTACTTGGTATCGGCTGTAAATAGGAATGTGATTATGGTAGAAATAAGTTGGCAAGATTTTGAAAAAGTGGACATTAGAGTGGGTACGGTGCTCTCAGCTCAGGATTTTCCCGAGGCGAGAAATCCTGCCTATATCCTCACCGTTGATTTCGGCGATGAAATTGGTGTTAAAAAATCAAGTGCACAAATAACCGATTTTTATGACAAGGGCGACCTTATTGGCAAACAAGTACTTGGTGTTGTGAACTTCCCACCAAAGCAAGTGGGGCCAATCATGAGCGAGTGTTTAGTGCTTGGTTTTTACCGCAAAGATAATTCTGTCATTTTGGCAATACCAGACGGTGAAATTGCTAATGGTTTGCGGCTTCTCTGAGTAAAATGAGCACAAATTAAACTGCATAAAATATTTCCTAATTTATGAACCCAATCATCTCTATTGATAATCTATGCAAAACTTATGACACGGGTTTTGAAGCCTTAAAGAATGTCTCTCTCGATATCAAAGAAGGTGAAATTCTTGCACTTCTTGGGCCAAATGGCGCCGGCAAGACAACGCTAATTTCTACGATATGCGGTATTGTTTCCCCGAGTTCGGGTACTGTTACTGTCGCTGGCAAGGATATTATTAAAGACTTTCGACAAACCAGGGAAATTATTGGATTAGTGCCGCAAGAGCTGACGATTGGCGCGTTCGAGACAGTTTGGAGTACCGTTAATTTCAGTCGCGGCCTTTTTGGTTACAAGAAAGACGAGGCCTACCTTAAACAACTGCTTAAAGATTTGTCTCTTTTTGACAAAAAAGACTCTGAGTTAAGAGCGCTCTCGGGTGGTATGAAGCGTCGCGTATTGATTGCTAAAGCATTGTCACATGAGCCGAAAATATTGTTCCTCGATGAGCCTACAGCAGGGGTTGATGTCGAGCTAAGAAAAGATATGTGGGCAATTGTTCGCAAGCTTCGCGCTTCAGGTGTCACCATCATTCTCACCACTCACTATATTGAAGAAGCCGAAGAGATAGCAGATAGGGTAGGTGTGATTAACAATGGTGAGTTATTATTGGTTGAGGAGAAAGATCACCTTATGGCGAACTTTGGCAAAAAACAACTTATTTTAGAATTGAGTGATGCTATTGAGTCTGTTCCTGAATCTTTATCGAAATTTAATCTTGAGTTGTCTATTGAAAGAGACTCTGTGACTTATACTTACGACCCTCAAAAGAATGGCGCTGAAATTGCCGACGTCCTACAAGCCATTAGCAAAGCGGGCTTAACATTTAAAGACTTGAAAATCTCTCAAAGTTCGCTCGAGGATATTTTTGTTGATTTGGTCAAGGGGGCAGCATGAATTACCGTGCAATAAAAGTGATATACATCAACGAGATGACGCGTTTTTGGCAGACTTTATTTCAGAGTATTGCCTCTCCAGTGATTTCAACAATGCTGTACTTTATTGTTTTTGGTGCGGCAATTGGCTCCAGTATTGATAAGATAGAGGGCGTATCTTATGGTCTTTTTATTGTGCCAGGCCTAACCATGCTTTCCATTCTGACGCAAAGTATTTCTAATGCTTCTTTTGGTATTTTCTTTCCAAAATTTACTGGCACAATTTATGAACTTCTCTCGGCGCCCATTTCGTTTTATGAGGTGTTGATTGGCTTTGTGGGTGCTGCAGCAACTAAATCACTCATTTTGGCCATTATCATCTTAATCACTGCCAGTTTTTTTGTTGAGTTACAAATAGCTCACCCCATATGGATGGTGTCTTTTCTTTTGCTCACTTGCATCACCTTTAGCTTGTTTGGTTTTATCATTGGCCTCTGGGCGGGTAACTTTGAAAAACTCCAAGTGGTGCCATTGCTAATTGTAACTCCGCTGGTTTTTTTAGGTGGAAGTTTTTACTCGATTAGCATGCTGCCAGAGTTCTGGCAAAAAGTCACTTTATTTAACCCAGTTTTGTATTTAGTCAGTGGTTTTCGTTGGAGCTTCTTTGAGGTTTCTGACGTCAGTGTTGGCACTAGTTTAGTGATGATCTTGGCGTTTTTGAGCGTCTGTATAGCGATTGTTGCATGGATGTTTAAGACGGGCTATCGACTCAAACAGTAGGGTTAATTTATCTCTTGGAAGTTTTGTTAAATTCCATGACAATGAAGGTTTTTTTTGGGTGGCCTCCTGATTATGGAGTTGTTAGGCGTTGCTCAATATCAATTCAATATTAAGCGATAGTTAATCTTTATAAGTCTTATGTAAAATCTATAATGAGCCTTATGTTGCAATCGTTACAACCGCTGTGTTATGTGGATTAGAAAACGCATAGATATTTCATACTCAGATCTCTTGTTTGGCATGGGTAAATGTATTGTTCCGCCCAATTCTAAAAAAACCATAGAAGCAATCAACGCACAGTGGAGAGGCCAGTCGACATTCACCTGCCTTTCGGTAAGAACAGGCTTTGATTTATTGCTCAAAACATTGAATTATCAAGAGGGCGGTGAAGTGCTAATTTCAGCCCTCACTATTCCTGACATGGTTGAAATCATAGAGGGGCATGGTTTGGTCGCTGTACCTCTTGCGATAGATGAACGAACTGCTCTGCCAAGTGCAGAATCCGTTAAGGCGCTTATTACTGATAACACTTGCGCAGTGATTGTTACGCATTTATTTGGCACCCATAGTCCGATTGATGACATTGCTAGGGTGGTTAAAAGCCAAAATATTTTGTTGATTGAAGACCTTGCTCAGGCCTATGGTGCTGCTAGTTGCGGTGCCAATGCACTGAGTGATGTATCGATGTATAGTTTTGGCACCATTAAAGCAGCCACTGCACTTGGTGGGGCAATTCTGCAAGTCCAAGATACGACATTAAGGGAGTCAATGATTAGATCTTACAAGGCTTACCCCGTTCAAAATGTATCGGATTATTTTAAAAAAATCCTTAAATACAGTACTTTGAAAGCGCTCACTTTGAGTTTTTCATTTGGCGCACTTGTTAAATACTGCAAGTTGTTTAATATTGATTACGATGAGCTACTCTATAAGTGGTCTAAGGGTTTTTCCGGCGATGGCTTTTTGCAAAATATTAGAAAAAAACCCTGCGCGCCTTTGTTGGCAGTGATGAAAAGACGCTTTGAAGGCAATCATTCGCAGCGCTATCAGGCGCAAACTGAGCGTGGAAAAATGCTCCACGGCTTCGCTAGTAAATATTACAGTTGTCTGGGTGATGGCGCTTCAAATCATATTTATTGGGTGTTTCCTATTGTTGTCAATAAAGTGGAAGAGGTTGATGGCTTGATTGCATTGCTGCGAAAAAATGGCTTTGACGCCACTAACCGACAAAGTTTAATTGCAGTCGAAGAAGCGCCTCTAAAAAGTGCGTATACTGCGTCTAAGGCAGCACAATTAATCAAGTCAATGATTTATCTTCCTTGTTATGACGGTATGCCTATGAAAGAAGTAAAGCGACTAGGATTGTTATTAGAGAGGGCCTCGGTAAATGATTTTTAATATTGAATTTGTTTTGATTGTATTGCTCAGCTATCTTTTAGGCTCTATTCCGTTTTCATTGTTTTTTGGTAAGTTGTGGGGGGTGGATATACGAACCAAAGGCAGCGGCAATGTTGGTGCGGTCAATGCCATTAGATCGGCTGGCAAAATTCCAGGCGCATTAGCCCTGTTCTTTGATGTTGGTAAGGGCGCTCTCGCCATTATCCTTGCTAAGTATTGGCTTAATTTGGCAGACAACTTGATGATTGTTATTGGCGTGAGTTCGGTCATTGGTCATGCCTATCCGGTTTTCTTAAAATTTAGGGGAGGAAAGTGTGTTGCCACCAGTGCAGGAGTTATGCTGGTCTTGTCACCCATTGCGATATTGGTTTCCTTGGTGGCGTACGGTATTGGTTTTTTCTTCTCAAATAAGACGCCATTTATTGCCTCTACTGCTGGCACTGCCGTGTTTCCGATTTTTACTGTTTGGGCGTATCATTATCAGCCGCAGTGGTATTCCCCACTACTCGACTTAGATTACAACTATTTTCTAACAGCAACTATTTTTCTGTTTGTGTTGATACTTTATAGACATACCCCAAATTACAAGCAATGGCTAGATGATAGAAAGGGCTGATTAATGATCAATATCAGTCACTTGTATATTTACCCCGTTAAGTCCCTTTCAGGTATTTCACTTCAACGGGCCGAAATTGGTTTAAATGGTTTTAAACATGATAGAGAGTGGGTGATCACCGATAGTAATTATCACTTTGTTACTCAGCGTCAAATTGAATCCATGTCAACAATTAGAGTGAAAATTGATTCGACTAAGCTCACACTGTATTGTTTAGGCTCTAAACCTTTGATTATTTCGCTAGATTTTGGTCGAAAAAAATTGGTCAAAGCAACAGTTTGGCAAGATATTTGCAGGGCGTATGACGAAGGCGATGAGGCATCTACTTGGTTGAATCGACATTTGGGTAAGTACAAAGGCTCGAGCTTGAGACTTATCAGGTTTTCACCCAAAGAACGGCGCTCAGTGCCAGACAAATACTTGGGTTCTGAAAAAGCCCAAAGTGCCTTTTCTGATCAGTTTCCTTACTTAATCACCTCAAGTGTAAGTCTTGATTATCTGAATACAAGCCTTGCATTAAATGGCG
>JBBWVS010000057.1:0-12760 GCA_050256335.1 Gammaproteobacteria bacterium
CTGGCAGCTCGCAGGCCACGTTAGCGATATACCAAATCAGGGTGATTTTTTTGTTGCCGACATTTCTGGAAAATCGATTGTAGTACTGCGTGGAAAGGATGACATTGTTCGCGGTTTTTATAATGTCTGTATTCACCGTGGTCATGAATTGCTTACGGGAAAGGGCTGTGTAGATCACATTATCTGCCCTTATCATGCTTGGATGTATGACACCACCGGCCAGTTGCAAAATGTACCCAATGGCGATGCCTTCCCAGGGTTAGATGTTACAGACCACAGCCTAAACCAAGTGAATCTGAATACCTTCATGGGTCTGATTTTGATTAACCTCGATAAAAATGCAATTCCTTTTGAAGAGTTTGCAGGTGATGCGGCTGATGAAATTCGGGAGCGCGTACCCAACCTAGAGTCCTATGTGCATGTGGAACGAACTGAGCGTAATTCGCCAGCGAACTGGAAGATCGAAGCGGAAAATTTCAACGATTGTTATCACTGCCCAGTGATACATAGAACACTCACCTCTGGCGTGGTTGATCCCACAAAATACCGCACACGCAAGCGTCCATATGGCATTCTCCATGAAAGTCCAGTGCGCCCTGACGAGCAGAAGTCATTTGACTATATGGCTGACGCTAACCGTAAAACCGATAAGTTTATTACTTGGTGGTTCTGGCCGTTCTTTGTTGTGCAAGTTTATCCGGGTGGTTATGTAAATACTTGCAGGTGGAAGCCCATTTCGCTGAACGAAACCAAGGTTGAAGTGGATTGGTGGATGCCATCCAAGACCCTTAGCCCGGTGGAGGCTGAACTTATCAAACAGCAACGCGAAACTACCTTTCATGAAGATGGGGAGGTGGTGAAGTCTGTCCAAAGAGGGCTAGAATCTGGTGGACTCGAAAAAGGAATGGTGATGGTCGATGAAGCCTGCAGCTCCCTCTCAGAGCATCCTATAGTTGCCTTTCACGAGCATTACTTTGCAGCCATGGAGCAGCACTAATTGCGCGTAATCACAGTAGTTAGGGCTTGAAAAGCCGCCTTTTATTTTAAAGCTGCTAGTTTGCCTTTTTCTGGCTTTCCGCTAGATGTTCGTGGCATTTCCTCAAGAAAAACTATATGCTTAGGCACCATGAAGCGCGCCATACACCCTTTACAATGCTGAATTAAATCCTCTTCAGTGACTTCAGTGCCATGCTTCTTGACCACGAACAGCTTAATATCTTCTTCACCCATTTCACCAGGAATGCCAATAGCGGCGCAATCTTGCACATCAGGGTGAGTTAATACACCCTCCTCGACCTCAAAAGCTGAAACCATCTCTCCTTTCACTCGGATGCGCTCACTGATTCGATGCATGAAGTAAAAATACCCCTGTTCATCCATGCGTCCAATATCGCCGGTGTGAAACCAAAGATTACGCCAACTTTCTAGAGTGCGTTCGGGCATATCAAAATAACCACTCGACATAACACCAGGCTCCAGAGGCCGTACAACCATTTCACCCGCTTGACCGGGCGGCAATGGATCATCATTGTCATCATGGATTTCAACTTCAAAATGCGGCAACACAATCCCGCCAGGATCATCCCACTGCGGAACCACAACCCACCCAGCATCGGTCGACCCGTAACCACCACCGGGAATTAAGTGCAGATTAAAACGAGCATCGAAGTCTTTTTTTGGAACGGGCGCAGGTGTGCCCCAGCAACGAGTAACTAGATGGTCTTTTTCCTCTGGACAAGGTGGGTGCGCCCATAACAGTTGTTGTACCGACCCAAGCATCATAAACCAAGTAACGCCGTATTTTTTGACTTCAGGCCAAAAATTGGAAACACTAAAACGTTGTCGCATAACAACACGCCCACCCGTCATCATAGTTGGCAACACATCATAATAAGCTGGGCCGATATGGGACAGAGGATAAATACAATACACGCAATCCTCTGCGCTCACCTTATACGGCTCAATCATATTTTCGGCAGTTCTCACGGCGTAACGATGAGACAATAGACAGCCTTTAGATACACCTGTGGTGCCAGATGTGAATAGAATTGTTGCAATATCCGTATCTTTGGCAGGTGAGACGATATGATCCTCACAGCTTGATAGAATTTCTTCAAAACAAACAACCTCAAGCTCGGGGAACAGGCTACGCGCTTCATCGGCGCCATCAAGCATAATCAAAGTTTGTACGTTCGGAATCAAATCACGAATTTGATCTAGGGCGCCAAGTTGTTGGCTAGACGTAAATAATAACTTCGTTCCTGTTTGGTCGATCATTCGCGCCAGTGGCGTATCCCGCATGGCAGGATTGATGGAAACCTCTATCGCATTCACTTTTTTCAAAGCGTAAGAAATAGCAAGATACTCTGCGCTGTTTTCCAGAAAAATATCAACGTAGGACAGCGCATCACTGTAGTTTTCCAGCAACCCATGAGCCACACGATTCGTTAAGACCTCGAACTCACGATAAGTCAGTGTTTCGCCTGTCTCGGCGATAATTAGGAAGGGTCGATCACCAAATTTTTCTGCACATTCGTGCAGGAGATCTCCCAATGTGATTCGCAACGCCATGATATCCCCCTTGATAATTCAGCTGCTATGAATTTTTAGCCGAATTCTACAGAAGTTTTTCAGAATATTTTCACTTATTTAAACGTAAGCAACAATAGCATTGCACTTAACTTTTGAATTCGAAGCGAACTCTCTATTCTTCTTATTAGATTTTATTACAACTCTCTTTGCTCCAAGTTTAGCTCCGGATATAGACGGTAAGTATCAGGATCAGTATTGCCGGACCATCGCCAAAGAGCCACCAGTGGATGCTCAAGTGTTTTGAAAGCATGGAGCATTTCTGATGGATGGTGAATAACACCACCGACGCCATGACGGGTCGTCTTATCCCCTTGAGTCCAGTAACCAACGCCTTCTATCATGACGTATGTCTCCACGGCTTCATGATTATGCAATGGGTAATAAGTATTTGGTCGCTGTACAAACAAACCTGCACGTAAGGTCGAATGCTCGACCAAGCAACCAGGCCCCATCAGAGAGTTTGAAGTAAATGCATCGGATACGTCGGTCGGGACTTGCTCATCCAAGAAGCCACCAGTAGCATCCCATTGTAGGAACTTCTGGCACCCTCTAGCCGCAGCTGCGCAAGGATGATTGGCATTTTTAAGCGCACTAACCACAAAATGATCGTATTTATAAGGCGTTGTCGGAACGGCTATCACTTTACCAGCGGCACGGCGTAAGACATTCGCTGTTTCACCCCCTGCTTCGCAGCCGTCGCCCTCAAAAAGGCTAGCCATTTCTAACAGGAGTACTTCAAAACATTTTTCAGGTGATGCTGTCATACAATATACCTCGATACTTCCAGTGCAGCCAAGAAAAGCAAATACCTCTCATCGTCAATATTTGCTTGTCAATGAAAAATTGCACTGGGAATTAAAATAAATTACTCACTCTCTAACCCAATCGTGTTTCATCTGGAGTACTTCATATACCAATTACAAAACTGAGTGCAATGGCGCTCATCATCAGAAAAAGGGCCGGGGCGATAGTGTGCAGAATAAGCCCCTTGTGTCATGGATCGACAAAGCGCAACATCTTCAGAATTGGTCACTTTCCATACACTGGTTAAATGCTCTTTCTCATAATCCGCCCCCTCCACAGCATCTTTATGAACTATCCAACTAGTATAGAGAACGCATTTATGCTCATCTATAGGGAGTACCCAGTTTGTTGCAATATGATCACTGGTGAAATGCACCCAAGCATTTGGATTAAGCCAAAATGAGAGCGTTCCTTCGTCATATTCTTTATGCGGACCAATCAGCATTGCACTGCAAGGCTTACCGTCAAAGCTGGTCGACTTAAAGCCCTCCTTCATCGGGTATCTAGCTATGCGACAACAATCATGCTCGTCAAAAGCCTTCTCCTTCCACAACAGCCCTTTGTCATCCCATCTTTCACTTGCTTTGCTAAACGTTGCCATATAGGAAGGCTCTCGGCCACCGTTAAAGCTGCTGTCGCTGAACAACTTAAGCAAGCCCTTGTGATTCATTTGACAATGGCAACACTCACGATTATTAATCATAACCGTTAACCAGTTGGCATCCAAAACTTCGCGTTCGTGATACGCCAGTTTATAGCCCTCTTTATCCAGATGAAAAGGACCAACGTAAGGATCTAGCAACTCTCTCATGCCTTGAATATCTTCATCAGGCGCACCTTCTCCCAGGCACATAAACAACATGCCCGCAACTTCTTCAAGTTTAATATTATCAAGGCTGGATGCTTTACCTGCATCGGAGCATACAAACTCATCGGACATTCTTGGTGCATGATAAAGACTGCCGTCGTCAAGGTTGTAAGTCCACTGGTGATTTGGACACATTATTTTAGCGGGGCATTTGCCCACATTTTCAGTTACCAAATGTGCGCTTTGATGAGCGCAACGATTAACCATGCAACGGATTACGCCATCCGTCCCGTGTATCAAAAAATAAGAGTTTTCAAATAAACGGAAAGATAAATAACTTCCCGTATCTGGAACATCTCCTCGTGTGCCAACAAAACACCATTTATTGTGAAATAAGCGCTTCATTCTGGCTTTATCAAACAACACCTCGCGCGGAAAGGAGTAACCCTCCTGATATGAATCTTGGTGCAAAGCCCCTTGTACACTGCAGTGCTCGCCTACAACTTGATCTGACATAATAACCTTTTTTGACATTGTCTATCTATGAATGAATTCGCCGACATTGTAATTGAATATAAACCGTAGGTGTTATATGATTAATACCCCTAAATCTATAATTCACTTCGTAGTTGTTATATAGCCTTATTCTATGAACTATCCAATCATTTACTCTAAGATAATTACGCTTAAATAAACGGTTTGTGCCTCCTTTTGGCAAGAAAATCTTTAAATTATTGATTTATTTAGATGTCTTTCAATGAATCAATAATCAATGATTGAAAATGATGAACCCCATGTTCGCTAAGATGTGTTCTGTCCTTGTCAACGACAAACCTTCCTTGATTATATGCCAAAGAATTAAGGCCTTTTTGTACACTTTCACACAGGCCAATATCTTCCGGCTGTAGCACCTCATCTAAATACTTAATAGCCTCAGCAGAGGATTGATTTGGCTCTTCACCCAAACCATGCCAATCTAATGTTTCTATGCAGTTATCAATACCGTCAGGATGCATTTGGAGCATACTAATATTGGACTCGCCTGGCATCACCCAAATTGTTAGATTAGGCCAAACAAACCATGCGGCATATCCGAAAGTTTGTTTGCCCTCAAAGTGATAAGCGGCACTGCTCTGATTGCTCGGTTTGTGTGAAATATGACTAGAGTAAAGCTTATAAGTTTTCGTTTCATAACTTGGCATGTCAACTAAATCAACAAAATCGTGGTGTGCTGAGTGACAATGATAGCACTCTAGAAAGTTATCTATTAACACCTTCCAATTGGCTTTGACACTGTAATTGGTCTGGAACTGACATTGCACTTTATCCACATCGGGTGTGTACGATAGAATTTCCTCAGAAAGGCCGTCATACAATTCTGTCATAGGCTTTGCGTCTAAATCAAGATTTACAAACAAAAAACCTAAAAAGCTCTCCACCAAGACAGGTTTCAGATTGAAATAGGATGAATCAAAATTCTCCATGTCTTGAGTGTTTCTTGCACCTAAGAATTCTCCCTTATTACTATAACACCAAGCGTGGTACGGACAAACAATCGCTGGCGTATTGCCACTACCAGTCAACAACTGGTGTCCTCGGTGAGCGCATACGTTATAAAAACCTCGTATCTCTGAATCAGATTCTTTAATAAGTACAATTTCTTGACCATGAATAGAGCAGCAATAATAATCACCAGCATTGGATAAGTGAGATTTATGGGCAACATACACCCAGCTATTCCAAAAGATGTCTCTCTTCTCTTGTTCTGCTATTGATGAGTCAATATAGTACTTTGCAGGCATTGTATAAGACTTAATCGGGTCATTTGAGAACGGCATCTCCATTGGTTTTAACTGAATTGTGCTAGACATTTTTTACTCCTGTTAGTTAATTTTCATAGTTGAAAGTTTACTATTGAAGTATAATGTTGTCAAGGTTGAAAATCAATTATTAATTTATGGCAAGACCATCAGTAAAAAAAGAGCGGCACAAAGTTATCATGCTTGCGTTCGCACAATGCATCGCTGAAAAGGGTTTGGATGCGACAAGTTTGGACGATATAGCTCGAAAAGTTCAAATGCACAGAAGTCTTGTGCGTCACTTCTCTGGCAACCGTGCCGATCTAATACGCCAGGTTACTGACTTTATCTCTAGCGAATTCGAGAGCATGTGGCTGGCACAAAAAGACCAAAACAAAGACGATAAAAGCGATGAGTGGCTACTGAAAACTCTCTTTAAAGACACCCCGGATAAGGAATACCAAGAACTTCTGCCTGCCTTCTACTCACTCTTAGCTGTCGCTCATCGATATCCAGTGGTTAGTGAAAGATTAAAGCAGTGTTTTAATTTTTACGTTGATGGAATAACCAATGAGCTTGTATTACGGCACCCACTTTCAACTGAAGAAGAGTGTAGAGAAATATCTGTAGGTATAGTCGGAATTTATTTTAACTGGGACAGCTTAAGAGGCTTGAATCTGGGTCAAGGAGTATCAAGTATCAACAGGAGAATTGTCAGAAAATTAATATCGATTCTTGATAGCTAGAAAAAACATTTAGCATCCACTTATTTATGCAGCGAGATAACATTTTTCCTGCCTTTCTATTTAATAAAATAGCCCATTTGATTTATAATTGATTTAGTAGCTACCCTATTGCCCTATTCTATGAATTATCAAATTATTCGCTCTAAGCGCAAGACATTGAGTTTGCAAATCAATCAAAATGCAGAACTTATTATTCGGGCGCCACAGCGCCTTGCAGAAAAGGATATTCAAGCATTCGTTGTTGAAAAATCACACTGGATTGAGAGAAAACAGCAGCAAGTTAAATCTCAACTTTCTGAAAAATATCGTTTTGAGGAAGGAGAGAAATTTCTCTATTTGGGTAATAATTATCCTTTAACCCTTTCTAGAAACAAAGACCCACTTTCATTCAATGGCGAAGCCTTTGAGCTCGGTGTTGATTTTGATGAAGCGCCCACTGTTTTTAAAGAGTGGTACAAACAAAAATTTAGAGAGATAGCACTACCCAGAATTGACTATTTTGCCAATCAGCACAATCTTATATTTAATGACGTTCGACTCAAAGCACAAAAAACCCTATGGGGTTCTTGCTCAAGCGATAACAATTTGAATTTTAACTACTTACTAATGATGGCACCAATGAGTGTTATTGATTACGTCATTGTGCATGAGTTATCGCACACTGTTCACAAGAATCATTCGAGTGATTTTTGGGGGTTGGTTGAATCCATTCTGCCAGAATATAAATCGGCAAAGAAGTGGTTGAAAGATAACGGCCACAAGCTAAAACGCTTGTAGCTAGCTGTGTTTAGGGAAAGAAGTGCAAGTATTATTATGCTTGTGCAAGGCGAATGTTGAAAGTGTCAAGTAGTTGACACTCTATCAATAACTGAACACCTCCACAACTCAACAAAGCACAAGCGAAAAAGACGCCGTAATTATGCGTTAAACTTCGTAACGGCTTCTTCCATTGCTACTTTCAGCGTACCCATCTCGGCCATTTCGATAATAATATCACCACCACCAACAAGCTCTGAATTAAAGTAAATTTGTGGAAAAGTTGGCCAATCAGCAAACTCAGGCAGGTGTTGGAACACCTCTTGATCTTCAAAGAGGTTCACAAAAGCGAATTCGACTTCAGTTTCGGCCAATGTTTGTGATGCACGTGCTGAGAAACCGCACTGTGGAAACTGTGGTGTGCCTTTCATGTAAATAACAATTGGCGAACTGTCCACTTGCTTTTGAATTTTTTCTAAAACTTCCATTGTTAACTCCAAATATTTATTGCCAACCATTTTAGTCTAGTATTAGCTTCTATTCCACTATTGTTGCTTAATGGCTTGAGATATTGTGTACTTTTGACCTTGCTTCAGTTTCTTGTAATTCCCAAAAACAGATTTAAAATTGTTTTTAATAAAATCTCTAAGGCCATTAATAGTGACAAAAGTAATTTTTCCACCAGGCTTGAGTGCATCGAGTGCATCGTATAGCATGATCGACAACTGCTCACGACCCACTTTAGCAGGTACATTAGAGATGATTTGATCAAATTTAACATCACTCGGCACCTGTGCAAACGCATCAGAAAGGTAGGCCTTTGCATTTGGCAGTTTATTTAGCTTTGCATTAATATTCGAGAGCTCGACTGCAACAAAATCTTTATCAACCATATGCACTTCGCCATCAACACAATGCTTGGCAAGAGCAAGGCCAATAGGACCATAACCGCAGCCTAAATCTAGGCAAACATCACTCGACTCAGCGCCGATATACTTCATTAATAACAAAGTACCGTCATCAATCGCTCGCGGGCTAAAAACACCCCAACGTGTATTAAAGATCAACTCGTTATGCAAAAGGTTGGCCGTAAGATTTAAGTCTTTTTTAAGGTTGGGTATATCGCTTCGCTGAAACATTAGGCTTTACTCTTGTTCTTAGATTTTCTAATTAACACCTGAGTGGCGTCATCACCAATATGCGCTTCGCCGCGCGCACTTGCGAGTTGCATTTGTTTCTCTCTTTCACGATAACGGCTAACTTGCGCCTCATCTTTACTGCCAAAACAGCGCGGACAAGAAACGCCTTTTTCGTAGTACTCATGGCCTTTATCGGCATCAGTAATTGGGTATCTGCAAGCGTGGCATTGATCGTACTGGCCCTGCTCTAAATTGTGCTTAACAGCCACCCTATCGTCAAAGACAAAACATTCGCCATCCCACAGGCTGTCTTTTTCATCAACTTCTTCAAGGTATTTCAAAATACCACCATGCAGATGGTAAACCTCTTCGAAGCCTTGAGATTTTAAATAGGCGGTTGATTTTTCGCAGCGAATACCACCGGTACAAAACATCGCCACTTTTTTATCTCGATACTGCTCTAAATTCTCTTTCGTGTAATTTGGAAACTCACGAAACGATTCGGTGTTCGGGTTAATTGCCCCTTTAAAACTGCCGATTTCATATTCGTAATTATTTCTCGTGTCTATCAAAACAACATCTGGATCACTAATTAGATCATTCCACTCACTCGGTGGGACATAAGTGCCAACCGAAAAAGTTGGGTCGATATCCGCAACACCCAAAGTAACAATTTCCTTTTTTAGTTTAACTTTAAGTCTTTTGAACGGCATCTCTTCAGTGTAAGAGAGTTTATGGTCAATCGCACCCAATCTTTCATCTTCAGCGAGAAAACTCAAAATCTTCTCAATCGCTTGCTGAGAACCACAAACTGTACCATTTATCCCTTCTCTCGCAAGCAAGATAGTGCCTCTAGCATCAACAGATACCATAAAGTCTTTTAAAGGTTGCTGCATTTGCTCGAAATCATCGAGTCGAGCAAACTTATATAGGGCGCAAACTGTAACCATAATAAAGAATGAATTAATTCAGCGCCAATTTTACTAGCGAGGGATCTTTATATCAACTATTTCATTTTTCTATTACATAGAGACCTTTGCATAAATCATTTTCTAGACGATTGTCACTAAATGCGACAAGGGTATAATAGTTCCTTTTGCTTGCAAAGCCCCACCTATCCAGCAATTGTAGATGCTATCAGACATTCAAAACCCCAGCGATATTAAACACCTTGATTTTGATCAATTGCAACTACTTGCGGATGAAATTCGAGAATTTCTCATTGAAAGTCTTAAACAAACGGGCGGCCATCTCGGCTCCAATTTAGGCACAATTGAATTAACTTTAGCTCTGCATTATGTTTTCAGTACACCCGATGATAGCTTTGTTTGGGATGTTGGACACCAAGCCTACACGCACAAAATTCTAACTGGTAGAAAAGAGCTGATGTCTACCCTAAGACAAAAAGACGGTCTATCTGGTTTTACCAAAATGAGTGAGAATGAGCACGATGCATTTGGCGCAGGTCATTCATCAACCTCTATCAGTGCTGCACTGGGAATGGCGCTGGCCAACAAACACAATCAAAAAGAAAACGTGGCTGTCGCTATTATCGGTGATGGCGCTTTGACCGGCGGTATGGCTTTTGAAGCAATGAATCATGCCGGTGATACCGATGCCAATCTACTTATTGTTCTTAATGACAATGATATGTCCATCTCCAAAAACGTTGGCGCCCTTAACAAATACTTAACCCGACTAATATCGGGAAAAGTATATTCAACAATGAAGTCAAAATCCCTAAAACTTTTAGAAGGACTCCCTCGCATACAAGAGTTTGCAAAACGCTCTGAAGAGCACTTAAAAGGTATGATTTTGCCAGGAACGTTTTTTGAAGAACTGGGTATCGATTATTTCGGCCCAATCGACGGTCATGACATTCCTACACTGATTAAGACATTACAAAATTTAAAAATCCAGTCAAAGCCGAGGCTGCTGCACATCATCACTACCAAAGGTAGAGGTTTAGAAAGCGCTGAAAAAGATCCGATTAAATTTCACGGCGTTTCACCACCTTCAAGTTCAAGCAATTCATTTCCAAGCTATTCTCAAGTGTTTGGACGTTGGTTATGTGATGTAGCCGCCAGAGATCAGCTGTTGGTCGGTATAACACCAGCAATGTGCGAAGGCTCTGGAATGGTTGAATTCTCAACCAGCTATCCCGAACGTTACTATGATGTTGCCATTGCCGAGCAACATGCAATTACTTTGGCTGGCGGTATGGCGACTAAAGGTCTGAAGCCAGTCGTGGCCATTTACTCTACTTTTTTACAACGTGGTTATGATCAATTTATTCATGATGTCGCCCTACAAAATTTAAATGTTATTTTTGCTATCGATCGCGCAGGTCTTGTTGGAGCCGATGGCGCAACACATGCCGGCGTATTTGACCTGAGCTTCTTACGATGCATCCCAAATGTTGTTATTATGGCGCCCAGCTCATCATTGGAAATGTATGAGCAATTGAACACCGCCTATTCACTTGAAGGCCCTGTATGTATTCGTTTTCCTCGTGGAAAGTCAGAAATTGAAAGCTACACCACTGATACATTACAAGAAATCGGCAAGGCTAATGTTGTCAGAGAGGGTTCTGACGTAGCCATTTTGGCATTTGGTACAACGCTCTATCAAGCACTCAAGGCTGGAGAAATTTTAGACGCTACTGTTGTTGATATGCGATTTGTCAAACCACTGGATGAAATGCTAATCAGTGAGCTGGCAAAATCTCACAAAAAACTTATCTCGATTGAGGACAACGTTGTATCTGGTGGTGCCGGAAGTGCTGTTGCTGAGTTTATCCACAGCACTCAGCTAAAGGTTGCTCTCAATATTATTGGCCTTCCAGATGAGTTTGGTGAACACGGAAGCCAAGAAGAGTTATACGAACTGTACGGCTTAACTGCTGATAATATTATCAAATGTGTAAGAGGTGAATGAAAAGGTTTTTACAAAAATACGCCCCACACCGATCAAAAGTCAACCTAGGCTGGCTGGACAAACACTTACACGACCCTTGTCTGTGGAACTGGAATAGGAAGTCCATCTCGAAAGCTTTTGCAGTGGGTCTTTTTTGCGCTTTTCTGCCAATCCCTTTCCAAATGGTCGTAGCTGCGGGCTTCGCGGTTGCTTTTTCTGCCAATATTTTGCTTTCAATCGCCCTTGTATGGGTCACCAACCCAATCACTATGGGGCCTATTTTTTACTTTACTTACAAATTGGGCTGTATTGTTCTAGATACAAAGATCGATCCAAATTTTGCATTTTCATTGGAGTATCTTCGTGAAGTTATCACCTCCGGATTACCAGCACTTCTAATTGGGTCTTTGATAGTAGCATCAATTAGCGCTATCGTTGGTTACTCCTCAATACAATGGCTGTATCGTCACAGAGTGGGTAAGCGCATTAAGCGTTGGAAGCGTCAGCGATTTGACGCCTAATATGAGCTTCTAGCGTGTCAACCAGTGATTTATTGTCTACTTTACTGTGAGTTTGGCCGTTGACATAAAGCAAGTTTGGTGCGCCACCTGTAACGCCTACGGTTACTTCTTTAGCCTCGCCTGGGCCATTGACAACACAACCAATCACAGCCACATCAATCGGCTCGGTGACGTCCTCTAAGCGCGCTTCTAATTCATTAACAACTGAAATAACATCAAACTTCTGTCTTGAACATGAAGGACAAGCAATTAAGTTCACGCCTTTTTGTCTAAGGTGGAGTGATTTCAAAATATCAAAACCCACCTTAACCTCGTCAACCGGATCGGAGGCAAGGGAAACTCTAATAGTATCGCCAATGCCCTCACTAAGGAGTAGGCCAAGTCCGATGGAAGACTTAACCGCACCGGAGCGAAACGAGCCCGCTTCGGTAATGCCAAGATGCAGTGGGTTGTCAATTTGCGAGGCTAATTGCTTATAAGCAAAAACCGTCATGAATACTTCGGACGCCTTCAGGGATATTTTATAATTATCAAAATTAAGTCGATCAAGGATATCGATGTGTCTAAAGGCAGACTCCACCATTGCCTCAGGGGTTGGCTCGGTGTATTTTTTTTGCAGGTCTTTCTCTAAAGAGCCAGCGTTAACACCCACTCTGATAGGAATATTATGGTCTTTTGC
>JBBWVS010000058.1:0-13195 GCA_050256335.1 Gammaproteobacteria bacterium
GCGTTTTACCACTCGATATGCCAGAATCAGTACTGGTTAGATTTAGTGGCGAAATGCAACCAGGCATCACACTGCGTGACTTGGTTAATGCCATTCCTTATGTGGCGATTCAAAGAGGTTTGTTAACGGTTGAAAAATCTGGCAAGAAAAATGTATTTTCTGGTCGAGTATTGGAAATTGAAGGCCTAGGCGACCTTAAGGTTGAGCAAGCATTCGAACTTGCAGACGCATCTGCTGAACGCTCAGCGAATGGTTGCGCGATACAACTTAATAAAGCGCCAATTGAAGAGTATCTGCGTTCAAACATCACCCTGCTGACTTCAATGATTGATGCAGGCTATGAAGATAAGAAAACAATTGCCAAGCGTATTCAAGCGATGCAAAAGTGGCTTGAAAAACCTGAGTTGCTTACAGCAGATAAAGACTGTGAGTACTTCGAGGTGATTGAAATTGATCTTAACGAAATCAAAGAGCCGATTGTGGCCTGCCCTAACGATCCAGACGATGTGAAATTGCTTTCTGAGGTTGCTAATACACCGATTGATGAGGTCTTTATCGGCTCATGCATGACCAACATCGGCCACTTTAGAGCGGCCGCACAATTGTTAAAAGACAAAGACGAACTTGCCATAGAACTGTGGATTGCGCCGCCTACAAGAATGGATGAAAAACAACTTCGTGCAGAAGGTGTGTACGAAACCTTCGAGCGATTAACAGAACATACTGAAATTCCAGGCTGTTCACTTTGCATGGGCAACCAAGCTCGAGTGAAAGATAACTGTACCGTTGTTTCGACTTCTACGCGTAACTTCCCTAACCGTTTGGGTGATGGAGCAAATGTTTACCTTTCTTCGGCAGAAGTGGCAGCAATTTCAGCGAAGTTAGGCTACCTTCCAAGTGTTGAAGAGTATCTTGCCTTGATGAAAGATATCGAGCCACTTGAGGGTGATATTTATCAATATCTAAACTTTGACCAACTGGCCGACTATCAAGCCAGTATGGCAAACGTGCCAATTGAAACAATACTCGCGAGTTAAGTGGGTAGACAATAAAAAAGCCGCTTTAAGCGGCTTTTTTATTGTTCATTACAAAGAGCTTATTTAATTTTCGCTTCTTTGTACATCACGTGTTTTCTTACAACAGGGTCAAACTTTTTAACTTCAACTTTTTCAGGGTGAAGACGCTTGTTCTTTGTTGTTGTGTAATAGTGACCTGTATCAGCCGAAGACACCAATTTAATTTTCTCTCTCATAATATCTCCTTAAACCTTTTCGCCACGAGTGCGAATTTCCAACAAAACGACATCAATACCCTTTTTGTCAATAATGCGCAAACCTCTTGCACACAGCTTCAATTTAACAAAACGGTTCTCAGCTTCAACCCAAAAACGGTGTGTGTGCAAATTTGGGTAAAAACGACGACGCGTTCTATTGTTCGCGTGTGACACGTTGTTGCCGCTCATAGGGCGCTTACCAGTAACTTGACAGACTTTTGCCATAACGACTACCTACAAATTCCAAAAAGGGTAAATTATACGCAAAAATTTGGTGTTTTGATACCTTTACAACAATCATTTTATAATTTGAAGAGTGATAAAAATAAATAAAAAATGTGTAAAAATTTACAATTAATAACACGAGCTATTAATAAGAATTTTAATGCACTTTTTAGCTTTTTTAACCTCAGCCCATTGGGATAGAGGATTTTTTATCCTTTCCTGCGTCAATTTTGTTCACTAGACAACAAGTAGAGCTTTTAAAAATATGCCTTGTAAAATAATAAAAATCCGACTATCAAATTTAAAACGATTGTTGTAAAAGTCTCTTTGATTAAATTTCTATTTACTAGTAAGCATAAAACTGTATCATAGCACCCTGCTGGAGGGATGGCAGAGCGGCTGAATGCACCGGTCTTGAAAACCGGCAAGGGCTAATACCCTTCTAGGGTTCAAATCCCTATCCCTCCACCACTTACTTGCTCTATTTCTTTTTTTCCTTGTTATTTCCCACATTTATTACAGTCATTTAGCCTTTGCTAAACTCCTTTATTCGTTTCAGAAAATGCCTCGAAAAAAAGAAAAATAGCGGCGCAAGTCATTTGGATCGTCGATATAAATATAACCCCACTATACTCAATCTCATGATTTTTCTCTCGCCTTGTAGAGGGAAAAAATACTCGAATAGTTTAATCTATGCTCAATCCTATTTCAAATCACGACAGTAGCGTGCATTGAAAATACTGCTTTAAAAAACAACAATTTATCATGATGAATGTTGTCAATTGGCAGATTATTAAATTAATATAGAGCTTTTAGGTATTTGGAGTATCAATGAACCGTTACAACAGATTAATGACAAGAATTAACGATGGCGAATGCATTCTGATCGATGGCGCCACCGGCACAGAAGTTGAACGCAGAGGTGTGCCGCAACTTAAACACGCTTGGAATGGCGGTGGCGCACTGAGTCACCCTGATATTGTCAGGAAAATTCACCAAGATTACATCAACAAAGGTGCCGAAGTTATTATTAGCAATACTTTTGCAACGACGAAACACGCTCTAACCGATGCCGGACAAGAATCTAACTTTGAGGTGCTCAATGAACGCGGCGTCAAACTCGCTATTGAGGCAAGAGAAAGCCTACATAAAGATGATGTTTTGGTCGCTGGCGGGGTTTCTTACTGGACTTGGACTGGGCAGAAACCAACATTAAGCGAACTCAATACCTCAATTAGCCAGCAAGTAGCAATCATGACGGCTGCAGGTGCGGATCTTTTAATGCTCGAAATGATGATCGACATAGAACAGATGATGACAACGTTAAAAGCAGCTCAATCTGTCGAGCTACCAATTTGGGTGGGCTTAACCTGTGAACCGGACGCATCCGGAGCAATGTGTTTACACGCTGGAGATAGCCTGGAAGAAGCCCTTCGGGCGCTAAAGCCTAACAAGCCAGATGTCATCAACATAATGCACACAGAAGTCGAATATATTGAGCAATGTCTTGATATTCTCCAGCATGAATGGAGCGGTCCTATCGGGGTGTACGCACACTCAGGGACAGTGATAGGCACCGAATGGACGTTTAATGATGTTATTTCGCCAGAAAAATATTGCCAGTATGCATCGGAGTGGCAAAAACGAGGCGTCAGTATTATCGGTGGCTGCTGTGGTGTTCACACGGACCACATTCATTTGATGAGCAAGGAATTATTTGCGAGCCCAGAATGACTTTTTTAGTCACGCACCGCTCTAGAGCTTATACCAGCTCTCCCCTTGCTGGATAATTGTTAGCAAGCACAAAGTTTAATGCGCCTAGAACTTCTCGAAAGAGTGGACGAGCGAACGGCATTGTACTCACCTGACTCCAGTACAAGGTACGGTCAGAGCGAATTAAAAATAAGCCGGGCTCGCTGAATTCAGCTGGCTCTTCAATACCAGTGGAGGTCTTTCCTCTTCCCGCGGAACGGTGCAGGCCCCAAGATTGTGCCTGCTCAGTGGTGACACCATAAGCCAACGAAATATTTTGCAAATCCCAATTTGATTGTGCCTCAAGAGCGCGCTCTTTGTCATCGCTGCTCAACACTAGTACAGTGACGCCAATCTCGGCAAAATCACCCGACAAGCTATCCAGCTCTTTCAGATACTTTGTGCAAAGTGGACAGTGCAGACCACGGTAAAAAACCAACATAGTAAAATTATCAGGCATCTGCTCAGACAGAGACCATGGGCCTTGAAGGGTATCAACGTCCAATTCGGGTACAGGCTGTCGGGGTTTAAGTGCTTTCATATCAACATCCATTTGAAATACTCCCAAAGAAAACACTAAATTGCACTCTTACTTCTGCAACACTGTGCTGGTAAAGCCCCGGCTCCCAGACTTGTTTTCAATTTGAAACCAATTGTCTTGAGCAAGCGCTACCTCAGTGCTGCTATCTCGATTCCATTTTTCAGGCCAATCACAGTTGTGAAATACAGCGCCAGACATGACATCTTTATCTAAATTGGGTATATTTCCGCGCTCCATAAGTAATCTGAGGGCTACCGCAGAATTACCTGCTAAGTTAGAGTGCAGATCGCGCCCCTCTCGCTCTGAAATTGATTTAGCTCCTTTAAGCATTAAGCTAACAGGGTCTCTAACACCGTTGAGTTCTGCCTTAACCATGATGGCAAAATATTCTGCTGTGGCTTCGCCAAACCATCTTTGGGCTTCGTGCTTATCGTATATCTCATCTTGGGCTTGTTCTTAGTCATTTGGATTCACGCAGTAATTGGTTAAATAGTTAGAATGCGCATGATAAAGCTCGTGCAAGTAGATTTGTTGCACTGTATCTTCATCCTGCTCAGGTGTTATACCGAGAAGCACTATACGTCTGTCGTAACAGGGATCAGGAGCTGTAGCAACATCAGCGCCACCTTTAACCCAGTGAGTAATATCTTTAAACCCCCATTTATTTTCCTCTTTCCGGTAAGAGTCATCATTGCATTCACTTGCTTCAATCCAAATCTAAATTTTCCCAGTTAAGGTCTTCAATTCACTTGAAGAAAGAATAACTTGATGCGTGTTAAATGGATGATCATCTGATGAAACGATCATTGACGAATTGCCCAAAATCCCAAATAACACCTAACGTATCAGCCTGCCAATCAGAAAACTTAGCCGTGCCAACTTTAGTCCACTTTTCAAGCGATGCAGTTGAGATCTTACTGTAATTGATAATGTCAATTGTAGGTGCTGCAATAGCCACCGCAGTTGCTGAAAATATTACTATACTAAGCAGGCACGATATAAGGTATTTCGCCTGAAACTTATCGATCATTGTCTTCATGTATTGGTTGTTCACTTCATGGAATAGCCACTGGGGGAGTGGGTAAAAAGTAAATCAATGGAAGAAATCTTACACAAGCAGCTCAACAATAATGCCGAAGTCCAATCCAAGCGCATGCGTGTATCTTTTCAGTTCAACAACATCGAGACGTCGATCACCAGACTCAACTTTACTAATTAGGGAGTGGGCAACACAGAGTTTTTTGGCTAAGGCTCTTTGAGACAAGCCCAACTCAAGGCGCTTGCCTTTTAATGTGTCTCTGATTCTCGTATGAGTCTCAGAGTGTATCGATTCTCTTATGCCTGCATATTTCACATCGGACGCCAAAATAGATCAGCCTCGCAATCTATTTTTTTTACCTTGGTTGATTTATTGTCATTTATTGTTTTTTTAATCGAATGTTGAACACAAACTAACACATAGCTTTTGTTACTTACATAATCACTGAGTACGGGGATTCACTATACACTTTATATAGTCTAAAGTGATCCAAATTTTGATATTTATTGGGTGAGAGCGGCCACTCCTCGCCAGAAAAAGTGCTGAAATCTCAGAACAGCGAGAGACGGAGTGGGAATGGTTTTAAATGTAGAAGAAGACGGCGCAACTTATGACAGCAAGCATTATCAACATTTTAAATTCACTATTCACTTTGCACTCCGGTTAATTATTTGACATACAAAACTTTTTTTTATTTTTATACAATTTTGCTCGGCATTTGATTGCCTCACCTCACATATACCCTCTAAAAGAACATAGCCAAAGCGCTGTTGCACTCAGCTATATAAACCTATCATATTGATATATTGTTGTATTTCAATATGAACCTTTATTGTAGTCAAAAATTGAACCAGTATAACCTAGTTTGTTTCTAAATTAGAAACATTATAATTTTTTATATTTTGCTAGGAATGTACAAATTTTATTAAAAATCAAAATGTTAGGCTACCCTCATCAATATCACCAGTAAAACTCTCATGTGATTTTGTTAATGCATTCTACCTCTAATCACACACAGTTAGAAAGCCGAACCGCCAAGTGTGAGCTGATATTTATCTTGACAAATATCGCACCAAGTTCTATTATGAATTTTAATACTCACTCAGGAGGTAAAGTCATGTTTGACTTGTCAATATTATTTGCGCCGTTTTTTGCCTTACTAGCAATTTTCGTTGTTTTCTTGGGGGTGAAGACCGTCCCTCAAGGCAATGAATACACCGTAGAGCGCTTTGGTAAATATACTCAGACACTCAAGCCCGGACTTAATTTTATTGTTCCATTTGTGGATCGCATCAGCAAAAAAATTAATATGCGAGAGCAAGTACTTGACATCGACAAACAAAGTGTTATCTCAAAAGACAATGCCGTTGTGCAATCGGACGGCGTGGTTTTCTTTCAAATAGTGGATGCAGCCAAATCCTTCTACGAAGTCAACCATCTACTCAATGCCATGCGTAATCTTTGTCTAACCAACATTAGAACAGTTTTAGGTGCTATGACATTGGATGAAATGCTCTCCAACCGTGAAGAGATTAACACCAGATTATTGACAGTCGTTGACCAAGCAACCAACCCTTGGGGCGTCAAAGTAACGCGTATCGAAATAAAAGATCTTGAACCACCTGCGGACTTAGTCGAAGCGATGAGTCGACAAATGAAAGCAGAGAGACAAAAACGTGCCGACATTCTTGAGGCCGAAGGTCACCGACAATCGGAAATCCTGCGCGCCGAAGGTAACAAACAAGCCGCCATTCTTGATGCGGAAGGTCGCAAAGAAGCAGCATATAGGGATGCAGAAGCCAGAGAAAGATTGGCCAAGGCTGAGGCTGAGGCGACTCGAATGGTGTCCGATGCCGTGCGCGATGGTGATGTGCAAGCATTGAATTATTTTGTTGCTACAAAATACACCGAAGCCCTACAAGCAATTGCCACTGCTGACAATCAAAAACTGGTATTAATGCCATTGGAAGCGTCAGCACTTATTGGCAGCTTGGGTGGTATTGGTGAGCTGGCTAAAGGTATATTTGGTAAAGATAAATAACCTCTTAAAGGATAAAATCAATGGAAACATTCTTTGCAAATATGGATTACTGGCATTGGCTGGTTTTCGGCCTTGTTCTGATTATTATTGAATTATTCGCTTGGTCAACGTTCTTCCTATGGATGGGTATCTCGGCAATAATGACGGGGATTGTCAGTAAAATTCTCCCCGACCCCTCTTGGCAATTTGAGTTGCTGCTTTTTTCAGCACTTTCAATTATCAGCATCTTTCTCGCAAAAAAATACTTTCCCGTTAAAACCATTGATAACGAGCTTAACGCTCGCGCAGCAAGACATATTGGCAACAGCTACACAGTTGTCGCAAATGATGAGAATGGTGCCAAAGTTAAAGTGGGCGACTCACTTTGGTTAGCCAAAGGCTGCCATATGCAGATTGGTCAAAAAGTTAAAGTTGTTGATACGGATTCAGTAACGCTGATTGTTGAGCCTGATACGGATAACAATTAGTCCACAAACGGGCCGTACTGAATGATGGGCTCGTTGTGCGGTATACCGTACAGAGCCATGAAATGACACTCTCTAAGCGCATGCAATGAGAGCGTTTCATTGTCATCATCAAATAACAGTGCTTGAGCCACTCCAACAGTTTTGTCGTCACAACACAGCTCGCCACTAACAACATAAATCAAACCCTGCATGCCTGCAATATTGAACTCATGGCTTGCATTTTGAGTCATTCGAATGGACTGATAAATGGCTTTATTTTGCAGCTTGACGGGTGACTGATCGCCAGCAATCGTCGTTATTAAGACGCCGTCAGTATCAGAAATGGGCAGTTCGTCTGCATCGACAGATTGATAACTTGGGTCAATTTTTTTAGATTTCTTAGCTAAGTTAATCCACAACTGAATGCCATTAGTGATGCCTTGCGCTTCTGGCATCTCAGAATGACTAATACCACGCCCTGCGCAAAAAATTTGCGCCCCACCCTCGACAATAACAGAGTCATTACCGAGATTGTCTTTATGACGCATAGCGCCAGAAAACAAATACGTAATGGCTTCAAAGCCTCTGTGTGGGTGAGTTGGAAAACCTTGTCCAGCCTCTATTGCAAAATGATCGAAGAGCACAAAAGGATCGTGATTCATGCGCGCACCAGAGATTGGAAAAAGGCGGTTTACTGTAACACCTTCTCCTTCAGCCATTTTTCTTGCGTTGAGTATCTCAAACACGGAAAGTCCTAGAGTTAAATAAGACCGTAGTAAAGATTGATTTTAACCACAATCTCTAGATGCCATACTGTTCATGGTATGCTTCAATTTTATCAATTAGAGTGGCGTCATTCTGCCCCTTTAAGTAGGTGATTAAATGCGATAAATTGATAATACTGGCAACAGAAATGCCAAAAATTTTCTCTACCTCTTGAATCGCAGAAAGCTCACCTTTACCTTTTTCTTGGCGGTCCAACGCAACAATCACACCTTTAGTTGTTGCTCCGTTAGCAGCAATAATATCTTGCGCCTCACGAATTGCCGTACCGGCCGTGATAACGTCATCAATAATAAGAATATCGCCCTCGAGTGGATGACCAACAATGTTGCCGCCCTCGCCATGAGTTTTGGCTTCTTTACGGTTAAAACTGTAAGGCACATTTCTATTAAAGCTGTCATTCAGCGCCATCGCTGTCGCCGTTGCCAACGGAATGCCCTTGTAAGCAGGGCCGAAAAGCACGTCAAACTCAATGCCACTAGATTCAATCGCTTGAGCGTAAAATCGTCCCAATTGTGATAAATGCTTGCCCTGGTTAAATAAGCCTGCGTTAAAAAAATACGGGCTAATACGCCCAGATTTCAGTGTGAATTCACCAAACTTTAGTGCGCCGGTCTCCAACATAAAATCGACAAAATCGTTTTGATACTGTTGCATTGAATATTCCTAAACTATTAAAATATAGAGAGGTTCCTTGTATCACCTATTGTAAAATTTACTTCTAGAAAGAATAGCACTTGCAACTAATAATTTCAAATGTGATATTTTCGAAGCCCTAAAAGATACGTCGCTTTGCAACATTTTTCTTGTTAGTTTTTTCATATGACCTATGGGTAGGATTTCAAAAAAAAACCGCCTCAAAAACAATGCAAACTCTCACTATCAAATTACAAATACGTGATAACAAAACACCTTAGATGAGAATTATAACGACTAATGTCAATGGCATTCGCGCCGCTGAGCGAAAAGGTTTTTTTTCTTGGCTTAAAAAACAAGACGCCGATGTAGTCTGTCTGCAAGAAATCAAAGCCCAAGAAGATCAACTTGATGAGCGTTTTTACCCCGAAGACATGCATGTTTATTATCATAGTGCTGAACGCAAGGGTTACAGCGGCACTGCGCTGTACTGTAAAAAAAAGCCAGACCGTATTCACTTTAGTGACTGGGATGACATCAATTTTGAAGGGCGACTCATTCAAGCCGATTTTGGTGATCTCACAGTGGCATCGCTTTACCTGCCTTCTGGATCCAGCAAAGAAGAAAGACAAGCTTTTAAAATGGAGTTTATTACTGATCGGTTTTTACCTTATTTAAAAGAACTGCAAAATGATGGCAGGAAATACATTTTCTGTGGCGACTGGAATATTGCCCATAAAAAGATTGATATAAAAAACTGGCGTGGCAATCAAAAAAATTCAGGATTTTTGCCTGAGGAGCGCGCTTGGCTTGATAAATTGTATGACGAAGTTGGCTATATTGACGCTTTTAGAGAAATCAACAAAGAAGAATTTGAATACACTTGGTGGTCAAACAGGGGGCAGGCTTGGCTTAATAACACCGGTTGGCGGCTTGATTATCAAGTGGTCAGTGGCAACTTAGCAGGAGCCGCCACGCATTGCGAAGTTTACAAAGACGAACGATTCTCGGATCACTCCCCTTTAATAATGGATTACTCATTATAAGAGGTCTCCATTATGAGTGAAAATAAGCACATGCGCACCATTCAAAGCTTTGTCAGGCGCTCCGGTAGGCTTTCAAAAGCACAAAGAATTGGTCTGAATGAGCTTTGGCCAAATTTCGGTGTTGAACTTGTTGATAACAAGATGCTTGACTTTGGTGAACTGTTTACTACAGAACAAGACGTGGTGCTTGAAGTTGGCTTCGGTAATGGCGACAGCTTGCTAGCAATGGCGATCAGCCAACCACAAACCAATTTTTTAGGCATTGAGGTGTATGAAGCAGGCATTGGCAGACTTATCAATGAAGCCAATAAGCAACAACTGAACAATCTGAAGATTATCAAAAACGACGCTGTTAAAGTTTTAAAGCATCATATTGAAAACAATAGTCTCGCTGCTTTTCAATTATTTTTCCCGGATCCGTGGCATAAAAAGAAGCATCATAAAAGGCGCATTCTACAAACAAGCCTACTTGACATGCTTGCTGACAAGCTAAAAACGAACGGCGTTGTCCACATCGCTACCGACTGGGAGAACTACGCCGAGCACATCATGGAAACCCTGGAAGCGCACCCCCACTTTAAAAACACCCTTGGCGACCATATATACTCTCCAAGACCCACACAGAGGCCATTAACAAAATTTGAAAATCGCGGACAGCGACTCGGCCACGGTGTTTGGGATATTATTTTTACCAAGAGACCTTTGCATAAAACATTTTAAAATTTGCTGAGTAATAAAAATGTTTTATGCAAAGGCCTCATTAATACAAAAGGAGTTTAAATGTTTTTTCTTTTATTCCTATCAATGACACTACTCGAAATTTGGGTGCTGCGCACCGTTAGCGACGCTATTACTTTCTGGCCAACACTAGCACTCGTCATCATTACCGCCCTCATTGGCTCATCACTTTTAAAACACCAAGGCTGGTCAACGATGGCCAAAGCCAAAAGAAGCATAGCAGAAGGCAAAACGCCTGCTTTTGAAATGATGGAAGGTGTGGTTATATTAATCTCTGGTGTCATGTTACTTACCCCTGGCTTCATTACCGATGCCATCGGCTTATTGGGTTTGATTCCGTTGTCTAGAAGATATTTTATTAACAATATTCTCGAGAAAAACGCCTCGAAGGTCTTTAACCAGAGAAATGCGGTATTCACTTACAAAATGAACCAACCCCAGCCACCCTCTGAGAGAAAACGTGAGAAAAAGGACGACGCTATCGAGGGTGAATTTTGGGAAGATTAAGAGAAGCCACTGCATCACTTAAAACCCTTAACGATTGGCTAAGCTGGCAAGAAAACCTGCACCAGTCTGTTATTGATCTCGGCTTAGAACGCATTGAGATTGTCTATGCCAAACTTTTTCCAAATGGCGTGCCATTCAAAGTTATTACCGTTGCTGGAACTAACGGTAAAGGCTCAACCATTGCATTTATTGACAGCGTCTATAGCCAATCAGCGTACAAAGTTGGACGCTTCACTTCGCCGCATTTAATCGATTATAACGAGCGCTTCGCTATTGACGGCAACCTGGCCACTGACGATATGATTGTCAACGCTTTCGAGACAATAGAGGCCATTCGAGGCGATGTTTCTCTCACTTATTTTGAATTTTCAACTTTGGCCGCTTTGCAAATTTTTGCTGGTGCTGAAATTGACATCGCCATTCTCGAGATCGGGCTTGGTGGGCGACTGGACTCTGTCAACGTAGTCGATAATGACATCTGCGTTATCACCAATATTGCCATTGATCACACCGATTATCTGGGTGACACGCGTGAGCTTATTGGTCGCGAAAAAGCCGGCATCATGCGAGCAAATAAGCTGTGCATTTGTGGCGATGAAAACCCGCCAAGCACACTGGTGAATTACGCCAAGGAAATCAATGCCTTGCTTGAATTTATCGACAAACCCTACACGGGCAAAATCAGCTTAGAGGGCGAACATCAAAAGCACAATGCTGGTGTTGCACTGAGAGTCATAGAGGTACTGCAATCTCAATTTCCTATTTCAGACGATTTGATTGAATCTGGCTTTGAGCAGGCCAACGTGGTTGCTAGATTTCAAAAAATGGTGATCGGTGATAAACAAGTGATTCTTGATGTTGCTCACAATTCGGCAGCGGTTGAAAAACTTGTCGACACCCTCAAAACTTCAAACGTCAAAACAGTGGCTATATTCTCGGCACTTGCTGATAAAAATATCGACGATATGATCGACTTGGCAAAAGAGACATTCACGCATTGGTTTCTGGTGCCTCTTGACGTTGAGCGCGCTATTCAAATTGAGCTTTTACAGGCGAAATTTGACACCTCGCTAACCACCACCATTTGTCAAGATATGAACAGTGCAATCGAAAACGCACTGGCTTTAAATGACGCACAAAGAATTGTTATTTTCGGTTCGTTTCATACAATCACCGACGCAACGCTCATTCTAAGGGAAAACTAAGCTTTTTTCGTTGTAATGCCTCTTTAGTGAGATCGCGCCCCACCCTAAGAAACTATTGTAAAATTGGCGCTATCAAAGCGGGAGACCATGGGCGATTTTTTTGACAATTTATGGAGCACGATCAGTCTATTAGTCTGGTCAGATTGGCTCACCCTTTTGATTCTCGCTTGCTTTATTGTTAGAGGTTTTATTCAAGGGCTTGCAAAAGAATTAATCAGCCTTGTCTTTCTCATTTTCGCCATTTTCCTTGCCTGGTTTTTCTACGAAGGACTGGCCAATACATTGCTATCAAGTCCAGATGACTCTGATGGTAAGTCGGTTTATGGTCTCGCCTTTGGCGCTATTGTTTTAGGGTTCTGGCTGACCAAAAAAGCCTTATATAAACTCACCGAAGCGGCCTCCTATGTAAGCAACCCTTGTGCGCTAAACAGCTGTGTTTCAATTACCATTTTCCTTGGCGTCATTGCTGTTGTTGCTTGGAATTATATTGGGGTTATAGCCGACCTAGAAATGGTGGGAGTTGTCATTGAAAATAGTGGTATTCGAACTTGGGTCTCTTTTGCTGTAATTTATGCTGCTATCTTTGTCGGCGCAAGAGCACTTGTTCGCTTGCTAAACATTACCATTGGCACAGAACAGCCCTGTTTACTGGCACCATTTTTTGAAAGAATATTAAACACCCTTAGTAGTATTGACAACCTTCTCAATGCGCGCAATATTGTTGGCATCAAAAATAAATTCCTTGGCGCACTTGTTGGCCTATTAAAAGGCGGTCTATTTGTCCTTATTATTGTATTGGTACTGCAAAGTGTCAGTTGGGTGAGTCAGCAATATTTCTGGATTGAAACGCAAGGCGCCCTGAGAACATTCCAAGATTGGAGTGTGGATATAAAACCAAATTTATCAGAGCATTTGCTCTTTGTCGAACTAGAACCTGGCGATGAAATCATCGCTGAGCAACCC
>JBBWVS010000059.1:0-12413 GCA_050256335.1 Gammaproteobacteria bacterium
GCCTTGCTCAACCAGTTCGCCTAGGTACATAACGGCTACACGATCAGCAGTTTGGGCAATTACCCCAAGGTCATGGGTTATAAAAATAATGCCCATGTTGAATTCGACCACTAAGTCTTTCATCAAATCGAGCACTTGTGCCTGAATGGTAACATCCAATGCTGTGGTAGGTTCGTCAGCAATCAGTAATTTTGGGTTAGTGGAAAGCGCCATGGCAATCATTGCCCGTTGACGCATTCCCCCTGAGAGTTCAAATGCGTACTGTTTAAAGCGCTTTGCTGCATCTGATATGCCAACCTTGTCGAGCATTTCAATGGAAATTTTAATGGCTTCAGCTTTGGAAATTTTTTTATGCAGTAACAGTTGTTCAACCATTTGAGCGCCAATCGTAATGGCTGGGGCAAAGCTAGCCATGGGCTCTTGGAAAATCATTGATACGGAGCCACCCCTAACTGTTCGCAGCTCTTTGCCGCCCTTAAGAGCAAGGACATCAACCGATTCTCCATCCACATCCAGAAGGATTTTTGTATCCTCGCTATAAACGGTATTCGATGGATTAAGTTGCATGATCGATTTAGCGGTAACCGATTTACCAGAGCCGGATTCGCCAACGATTCCTAGTACTTCGCCAGAATTTACTTCAAACGATATATTGTTGACTGCGGTAATTCGACCTTCGTCGGTGTCAAATTCTATAGTTAAATTTTCTACGGTTAATAAGGTCATTTTTTAGTTTGAGAATAAGGGTCTGCCGCATCACGTAAGCCATCACCGACAAATACGAATGCTAATATAAAGGCAATAAAGAAGATAACGGGGATGAAATACCATTGATAGTTCAATAGTACATCGGCTTTGGAGACGTTTTGCATAAGGGAGCCAAGTGAGTTAACAGGATCTGTTAAACCAAGTCCAATAAAGCTTAACGCAGTTTCTGAGCGCACAACATAAGGAAAAGTGATCATTAAGTCCACAATGATATAGCTGGTGAAACTGGGTAATAAATGTTTGCGAATAACATGGCTAGGCTTGGCACCACACAATTCAGCAGCGAGCACGTATTCCTGACTTCGCTCGGTCAGTAGATGGGTTCGAATTCGCCGTGCTAGGGTTGGCCAGCCAATCAGTCCGAGAACACTGGCGATAAAAAAGAACCGCGTTTCCGAACTCCAAGTGTCCGGCATAAAAGCAGCGAACGCCATAAATAAAGGAATGGGCGGTACCGTTCGAATAGCATCGGTAAACATTTGCAGGACAGAATCAATCCAACCACCGAAGTAGCCGGAAATCCCGCCAATAACCAATGCCAAAACAAAGGAAATAAGCACACCAAGAACGCCCACTGCGAGGGAGGTATAAATAGCGTGCAGTGTTCTTGAGAAGATGTCTTTTCCTGTTTTATCAGTACCAAACAGATGGATACCACCCTCATTCATGCCAAACAGGTGTTTGGTAGAAGTCAGTGCTTTTATATTTATGTCAAACCAATCGCCGGGCAAGTCCCAGTTAATGTCAATATAGCTGTATTCCCAGTCATCGACCCAGAGTTCAAAGTAACGTCGCTTCTCTCGATTATCGGTTAATACCCAACGAAAGTTGGTCTCGACTGAGCGATAACGTTCCGTGGTGTAGAGAAAAGGTCGGGCGGAAAAGCCATTTTCATCCCAAAATATTGGGAATTGAGGCGGGCCATTTTCGTATTGCTTGTCGCGTCCTGCAATGTTCGGACTATAAGGCGAGAGAAAATCGGCAAAAAAACCGGATAAAATCATTAACGATAGTACCCACGCGGCAATTTTTGCGGTGCGATTTTTTTTGAAACGCGAGCGAATTAATTGCCCTTGAGAGGCGGTGAAATAAGCCTCTTTTAATTGCTGCTTGTCTTCAGAGGGTTTCTTTTTCCAAAAAAATAGTTTCATAATTATTAACCTGTTAGCCTATTAGGCCTTTGCGAATTCGAGGGTCCATCAATGCAAGCAGTATGTCCGTGACGAAGTTCATCAAAACAATACTAGCGGTAAGTAGAAATATAATTGCACCAGCAAGTTGTTGGTCATTAGATCTTGCCAAGGCATCAATCAACAGAGCACCTGCCTCAGTTAGGGTTAATATTAATGCCACAACGGGCAATTCATTGAAAATTCGATTCAGGTCAAAGCCGAGTGAATTAATCACCGGTGCCATGGAATGGCGAGCTGGATAACGCCACAACAACTTGCGCCCATAAAGACCTCGTGCAGATGCTGCGGTTACGTAAAGTTTGCTCGCTTCATCGAGCATCAGGGCACGTACTGTCTGCATGGCAAAAGCAGTTGCTGACCAGCCAAGCACAAAAATTGCTAGCCAAGCTCGTGAGAGAAAGTCCTTAAACTTAGCAAAATCCCAAGCAGCATCACGAAATTCTTTAGAGAAAAGGCCGGTTAGGGATTCTCCAAAATAAATGGTCGAAAACAGCATAATAATGAGCGCTAATAAGAAATTGGGCAGTGCTAAACCCAGGTAGCTAATAAATCGAATGACGTTGTTACTTATCGCGTTGGTGGTAGTGGCGGAGTAAATCCCCACGGGGATAGCAACAAGGTAGGAGAAAAATAAAGCAGCGAAACATATTCCAAGGCTAATCCAAAATTTATCACTGAGGAGTTGATTAATATTTAAGCGCAAAATACAGCTATCGCCAAATTCGCCCTTAAAAAATACATTACCCGTCCATGTTCCCCAGCGGACTAAAAATGGCTTATCAAGCCCAAGTTTCCTTTCTTCAGCAGCGATGTCGGCAAAAGATATGTTTTGGCCGGATGTGTTTTTAAATGCTAAGTAGCGTTCCGCGCAGTTTCCAGGAACCATTTCCATAAGCGTGAACACGATAAGAGAGACCGTCAACAAGGTAACTAGAGACAGTATGGCACGTGTAAGGGTAAATTTAAGGAACTTTAGCATATTGGAAAAATGGTTTAGTTAGTTAATATTGTTAAAGTAAAAAAAAGATATTATTTAATCGGTTTCAAAAAAAGGGTTGGGTGTTTATCACCACCCAACCCGTTTATTGCACCTAAGTGCGTTTCAAGCAATGTTACTCGTCAAAATACCATTGAGCGCCTCTATACGGATACGTTCTGTAGTACTCGTATGAGTGCGTTTTGAAAAGCGTAAAGTTTTTCAAAGCATTGCGATGGTACATTGGCGCAGGCGCTTGTACTAGGCCGATGAAAAGCAGGTTACTAACCATGTTTTCAACCATTCTAGCACCTAGTGCATCGGACTCTGCAGTACCAACCAAAGTAGATTGGAGGGCATTAACATCGTCCATCAACTGCGTAACATAAGCCGGTGGTTTCACGCCAGAAGCGCCGTCAGAATCAACATACTCAGCCCACAGCATACCTGTGCGATGACCAAAGTAGTTTTCAAACGGTGGCACCCAAAGCTCATTGTTGCCTAACACGATGGCTAATGGCTGACTCTTACGCCACGAACCTACATCAAGTTTATTAGACGACTGTGAACCGCGATACTCATCAGGGGTAACCTCCTTGACTGTTGATTGGATACCAACCTCAGACCAGTGTTGGCCAACCAGTTCGATAACCTCGCCAGCAACACCTTGGGTAGAAAACTGAAGATTCAGTATCAGTTTTTCACCATTAGGTAGCTCACGCATGCCGTCACCATCGATATCTTTCATACCCATTTCATCAAGTAAGGCATTTGCTGCAGCAGGATCGTACTGGATCATATAGCTTTCCCACTTCGGATCAACAAAAGATGGGGAAGGTGAAAATCCAACGTATTGCTTCGGTACGCCTTGTCCTAAGAAGCCAACTTCGTTGATTTCATCACGATTCAGAGCGATAGACATTGCCTGACGGAAGCGTAAATCACCAAAGACTTTACGTTTTTCTAGGTTCTCATGCGTCACATTAAATGAAACGGTAGCAATCGTTATTTCAGGTCGCAAGTCAACCGTGTAATCACCGCTTTCTTGATGCTCAAGAAGAATTGGCGCGGAAGGCAATTGCAAAGATTGTGACTTGTAGTCTGCTTCAGCGTTTATAAGCTTCAAGATACGAATCTCATTATCATTGGCGTAAATCTCATCCTGTTCACTGATGTAAGGTAATTGATTACCTTGTGTATCAACAATATGGAAGTATGGATTTGCAACATAATGGCGTCCTTCAGTGGTATCACTCACAGTTATATGGCTTTCCAATGATGGCATAACGTCAGCAGGTAGGTTTGCTACTCTTTCTGGGCTATTCAACAGTGGTGTAGGTGTATCCGTCCAATCGGAGTTACCAAAATAAGCTTTGATAACTGCTAGACCATTTTCAAAGCCTGCAGCCTGTGCCAGTGCATCAGCGTCAGGATTGACATCCGGATGGAATTGACCTAGGAAGTGCTTAGGCTGGAATCCTTGTGCAAACGATGTTGCAAAATGGGATAACAATCCAGGCTTAGGCGCCGGAAGATTAAAACGAACCGTTTGCGGGTCAATTACATCAACCGTCATAGGTTCACCGCCAACTAGCACGTAATCTTTTGGTTTTTCCATAATCTTCGGATCAAGCGCGATTTCGTCATACCAGAACTTCACATCCTCGGCAGTAAACGGCGCACCATCTGACCACTTGTGGCCTTTACGTAGGAAGAATGTTAACTGGGTAAAGTCGTCATTCCACTCCCAACCCTTGGCAATGTTTGGCACAATGGTTTGCAGATCATCGGAATAGCGAACCAAGTTAACATGGCGTACGGATAAGAAATCCGAAGTACCGGCTTCAGTAGCGTTAGAAAGCGCATCCAGTGTACCGCCATACTGACCAATCGCGTCGTAAGGCGCGTAAACCAAAGGTTCGGCAGGGATACGATCGGCTAGATCAGAAGGTAATGCGGAGTTACCGCGAATTTTGCTATTTAATGCAGCACTGTCTGGGTTTGCATTAAATGACAAAGTACAATTGGCTAGGGACTGAAATTCCGCCAGTTCGTATTGCTGAGGGTAGGCGCCCGAAGGGACTCCTTTGTCATCAGCAACTGTCACTGCCGGGCAACTTGCCGCTTGAGCGGCGCCTGTAAACAGACTCAGTATTGCCACATAGAGTAGTTTTTGTTTCATTTGTTTCTCCTTTTAAGTAAAAAATTTGCTATCCAACTATTAATTGAAGCAACATCCAACTTGCAGTTGAAAACACAAAGAATAACTAAGTTATTCATACATAGCGACACCACTTTTTAAGATGTTGTCACCATCAACAAATATAGTACGCTTTAAATTTAACTTGATGTAAATCTTTTATGGAACCAATGCTATTGTTTAACTGATCCAGAAATGTGAGACTCTATATCGCCCATATCCTTTCAATGAGCCTTAGCCAGTCAATACTCAATTCAATAAACTGAGTTGGGCGGCATATGCTGTGGACCCTTTATTTATACACAAAAAAGCATCTGAAATGCAAGATGTTAATATATTATCGTTGTTATTAATTATGTTCTAATGTAATAAAAATACCGATTTATTCTTGGTGGCTATAACGTTTGAGTGGACTATTAATTTACTTTATTTGGCACTAATTTTCTATTGATTTTCTGTTTTAATTGGTATTATAATTCTCCGATTAGAGTTGGGTATAGATGCGCCTTGCGTTTACCAAACATTCATTTTTGTTATATTAAGAGATAATTATGTCAGAATCATTACCAAAAAATGCACAAGTAGTTATTATCGGTGGCGGCGTTGTGGGCTGCTCTGTTGCCTACCATTTAGCTAAGCTGGGC
The DNA here is from genome assembly GCA_050256335.1 of Gammaproteobacteria bacterium. Classification (GTDB taxonomy): domain Bacteria; phylum Pseudomonadota; class Gammaproteobacteria; order PS1; family Pseudothioglobaceae; genus Pseudothioglobus. Next base: position 5,782 of record JBBWVS010000059.1, read on the forward strand.
TATACTGATGTCGTTCTTCTTGAACGAAAAAAACTCACATCAGGAACAACATGGCATGCAGCAGGCCTTATTGGCCAGATGCGTGGCAGTATTAACCTTACTCAAATGGTCAAGTACTCGGGTAACTTGTACGAAAAACTAGAAAGTGAAACAGGCCTTGCAACGGGTTTTAGGCGCACGGGTGCGGTTGGTATTGCACTTAATAATGAAAGAATGAGCGAGTTTAAACGAAACGTCTCACTCTCAAAAGTACACGGCGTTGAGATTCATTCACTCTCTCCTTCAGAAATAAAAGAAAAAGTAGCGCATTTTAATGTTGAAGATGCCGTTGGTGGTGTTTGGGTTCCTCATGACGGCAAGGGAGATCCTACCAATATCGCAATGTCACTCGCAAAAGGTGCCAAAAACAATGGAGTGAAAATTTTCGAAGATGTTAAGGTAACCGCTATACAAAAGGAAAATGGTGTTGTAACAGGTGTTGAAACGGATCAGGGTAATATTAAATCCGATGTTGTTGTTAACTGTGGTGGTATGTGGGCAAGAGATATTGGTGTGATGGCTGGTGTTAATATTCCTCTACACGCATGTGAACACTATTATGCACTCACTTCCCCGGTAGAAAATCTTGGTGATATGCCCACAGTACGTGTGCCAGATGAGTGCGCATATTACAAGGAAGATGCTGGCAAGATATTGATTGGCTTATTCGAACCCGATGCAAAGCCTTGGGGTCAAAAAGGCATACCTGAAGATTTTTGCTTCGATCAAATCCCCGACGATCTAGAACACATGATGCCTTATCTCGAAATGGCGATGACTCGTCTACCGATCTTAGAAAATGTTGGTTTAGAGACGTTCTTTAACGGCCCTGAAAGCTTTACCCCAGATGACAACTTTCATTTAGGCGAATGCCCTGAATTAAAAAATTTCTATGTTGCCGCCGGTTTTAATTCTATTGGAATTCAAGCTGGAGGCGGTGCTGGTAAATATTTAGCGGAGTGGATTGTAGGAAAAGAGCCTCCATGCGACCTCTGGGAGGTGGATATTCGCAGAATGCAACCTTTCCAAAGTAATAAGACTTATCTAGCATCTAGAGTCAGTGAAACTTTGGGGTATTTGTATGAAAACCATTACCCTTTTCACCAATTTAAAACCGCGCGAGGCCTACGCCGCTCACCGCTTCATCAATTTTTTAAAGATAGAGGGGCTTGTTTTGGCGAAGTCGCCGGCTGGGAAAGAGCCAATTGGTTTGTACCGGCAGCTGAGCTTGAAAAGGGCGTTGAAGCGAAATATGAGTACTCGTGGGGCAAGCAAAATTGGTTTGGCTATCATCGAGATGAGCACATGGCCATTCGTGAAAATGTTGGTATGTATGAAATGCTTTCGTTTTCTAAAGTTCGCGTTAAAGGTGCGGATGCAATGGATTATTTGCAATACATTTGTGCAAATGAGGTTGATGTTGCGATTGGCAAAATTGTCTACACGCAATGGCTTAACAACAAAGGCGGTATCGAAGCCGATGTGACAATCACCCGTTTGGCTGAAGATGATTACTTGGTCGTTAGTGGCGCTGTTTGCAATAACCGCGATATGAATTGGCTCGAAAAGAACATGCCCGAAGGTGCAAATTGCGCACTATTTGATGCCACAAGCAGTGAAAACTGCTTGGCCATTATGGGCCCTAATTCCAGAGACTTGCTGCAGTCAATGACCGACTATGACCTGAGTCATGAAAATATGCCATTTGCCAGTATTTGTTACATGGAGTTAGGTATGGCGAACGTGAGAGCGCACCGATTGACCTATGTGGGAGAGCTCGGTTGGGAATTATATTTTCCAATTGAATTTTCTCAATACGTCGCTGAGCTGATTGAAGAAAAAGGCCGGGCGTATTCGCTAAAACTTTGTGGCATGCACGCTGTGGACTCTTGCCGAACTGAAAAGGCCTATCGACATTTTGGTCATGACATCACTGACGAAGACCACGTGTTGGAAGCGGGTTTAGGTTTTGCTGCAAAAGTCGGTAAAAAGATCTCAAAATTTGGAAACTTTATTGGCTATCAAGCCGTAATCGATAAAAAGAAAAAAGGCTGTGAGAGGAAAATAATGCAGTTTTTACTGAAAAACTCAGAAGCCATGCTGCATCATAACGAGCCCATTCTTAGGAATGGCAAAACAGTGGGTCATTTGACCAGTGGCTCTTATGGTCATGCTCTTGGTGGGGCAGTTGGTTTGGGCTATGTGGATTGTGAGCCAAACCAAGGCGATGAAGACATACTCAAAGATCATTTTGAAATTGAAGTGGAGGGTACTATTGAGCAAGTAAGCGTCTCTTTAATACCAATGTTTGACCCTCAAAATAAGAAAATTAGAACATAGCAGCAACTTGTGACCCATTAATAAGCCGCTATGGCTAAAGTGCCATCTTCCTTATTTGTTCAATAATGATGTTCATGCCTTTGTTTATTCTGTTTGTGTTAATGGAAGAAAAACCAATGTATAAATAGTTTGTTGGTGAGTCTTCTTCAAAGAAAGTCGTGTCCCCGGCCCTAACAATAACGCCTTGCTCGCGCAATTCTGCGCAAAGTTCAGTACTGTTGACCGATTCTGGAATCTTAACCCAAAATGTAGAACCGCCACTCGTAGGTACGCAGGATAAAAGCTCTTCCTTCTTGATCTTTTCATGAATTAAGCGCCATCGCTCTCCATATACTTTTTGTATTTTAGAAAACATACTATGGTAATGCCCAAGCCCAATAAATAAAGCGACAGAGCGTTGGTTATTGGCTGGAATATGTCTAAACATAAGCCGTCTAAGGGCTCTCGCCTCCGTGATAAACTTTTCTGGGCCTACCATATACCCTAAACGCAATCCAGGCGCGAATGCTTTTGAAAAGCTGCTCATATAAATGACATTATTATGCGTATCAAGACTTTTTAATGATGGGTAGGGCTTCTTTTGAAAGTTAATTTCTGCCTCGTAGTCGTCTTCAATAATGACCATGTCATTAGCATAGGCTTTGGCCAGCAATTGCTTTCTTCTATCCATGCTCATGGTAACACCTGTTGGGTATTGATGGCTCGGGGTAGTGTAAATCAGGTCATGGTGAGGTTTTACTTCATCAACCACAATGCCTTCACTGTCGACAGAAATAGGTTGCAAATTGTCGGTTTTAAAACTGAAAATATTCCTTGCGTCGGGATACCCAGGGTTTTCCATGCCAACCGTTGTGCTTTGACTAACGAGTAAGCTTGCTAAAATATAAATAGCATTTTGGCTTCCTGCTGTTACTAAAATTTGATTTTTGTTGGCCCATATACCTCTTTTTGGCAGCACTTTAGATTGGATTTGTTTAATCAAAGAGGGGTCGTCATGATCAACACTGTCGATATTCCACTTCTTAATTTCTTGAATGGTTGAAGTGTATTTCACTACTTTTTGCCATTCATGAAAAGGCGTAAGGGTGGGGTCAAGCTGTCCTATTGTAAAAGAGTAGGGATACTTTTGCCAATCCTCTTTTATGACATTGGATTTAAATGAAGGGTTTTTAGTTATAAGTCGATCCAGCCAATTGGGGTTATCGGTTAATGCAGGCCCATGCTCAGCGCTTGAATAATTTTCGTAGATTTTATCATTTACAAAATAGCCCTGTCTTTCCCTAGCAACGATGTAATTGTCAAACTCTAATTCTTTATAGGCAGCAATAATTGTGTTTCTAGCAACTTTCAATTCTTGTGCAAGTTTTCTTGAAGAGGGTAGAGGTTCTTTGGGTCGAATTAATCCATTGGTAATGGCATCAACAAGTTGCTGGCGAATTTGTAATTGTAGAGTTCTTGGCTTATCGCGCCTTAGGGAGAAGAACTCGTTCCACATTTCATTCATAGGTCTGGCTCATAAGTTGTCAGTTCTCTGGCTCTATAAAAAAGGTTATTTGACAGTGTTAACATTCTACAATTCAGTTTCTGTTATTGAATACTAGGGGATAAGAATCACTGTGCCTAAAACTACGATTATACAAAATGACAAGCAACATGTTTGGCATCATTTAACACAACATAAAGTTTTTGAGTCTAGCGACCCTTTGGTCATCGTTAAAGGCAGTGGGTTGGTGGTAACAGATGCTAATGGCGTGGACTACCTTGACGCAACGTCTGGCGGTGTTTGGACTGTGAATCTTGGTTTTGGCCGAGATGACATGGTTGATGCAATTACTGACCAATTAACAAAAATTCCTTATTTTTCAGGCTCTTTCGGAACTGAGCCTAGTGCTGAGTACGCTAAAGCATTGACCGAAGTTATGCCTGGACTTGATCGCGTTTATTATTCAAGTTCGGGTTCAGAAGCGAATGAAAAAGGTTACAAAATGGTGAGACAGCGTGCTCACTATTACAATAAAGGTAAAAAGCACAAAATTATTTATCGTGACCGTGATTATCACGGCACTACAATTGGTGCTTTGAGCTCTACCGGCCAAGCTCAGAGAAAAAACCAATACGGGCCTTTTGCTCCGGGTTTTGTGGAAATGCCACACTGTTTGTGCTATCGCTGTCCATTTGACAAGAAGTATGGTGAGTGCAATATTGAGTGTGCGCATGCTCTTGAAACCGTCATTCAAAATGAAGGGCCAGAAACTGTCGGCTCAGTAGTGCTTGAGTCGATAACTGCCGGTGGTGGTGTTATACCTCCTGTGCCGGAATACTTTCCAATTATTGAATCCATTTGCAAAAAGTACGATGTTTTGCTGCATATTGATGAGGTGGTTTGTGGTTTGGGGAGAACAGGTAAATGGTTTGGTTATCAAAATTATGATGTGCAACCGGATATTGTCACGACTGCTAAAGGCTTAGCTGCAGGATATGCGGCTATTTCAGTCACCGTGACAAGTGAAAAGGTCTTTGAATTATTTAAACAAAACCCAGAAGATCCTGAAAGTTTTTTTAGAGATATATCAACTTTCGGAGGCTGTACAGCAGGACCTGCTGCTGCACTGCAAGCTTTAAATATTATCAAGAATGAAAATCTTCTTGAGAATGTTAACAAAATGGGTGACTACTTAAAAGATAAATTATTCGAACTGCAAGACAAACATTCGGTTATCGGTGATGTTCGAGGTAAAGGACTTTTTTGTGGCATAGAACTGGTTAAAGATAGAGCAACTAAAGAGCCACTTACTGATCAAAATGTTGCTTCAATTACGGGTCACTGTCTCAAAAATAAAGTAATGGTTGGTCGGACCAATCGTAGCTTTGTAAACGCCAATAACGTTTTGCTTTTTAGCCCAGCCTTTGTTGTTACAAAAGGTGAAATAGACTTAATTGTTGATGCTGTAGACAAGGCATTAACTGCAAATACTTTAGGAAATTTATAATGATTATAGGCGTACCAAAAGAAATTAAAAACCATGAGTACCGAGTCGGCTTAACACTTTCCAGTGTTAAAGAGTGTGCCAAACATGGCCACCAAGTCTTAGTTGAAACTAATGCCGGTTACGGTATTGGTGCCAGTGATGCGGATTATGTCGAAGCTGGGGCAAAGATTATTACTACTGCACAGGAGATCTTTGCTAAAGCCGAGATGATTGTCAAGGTGAAAGAACCTCAAGCTGTGGAACGAGCGATGCTTCGAAAAGGTCAAATACTCTTCACCTATCTTCACCTTGCCCCCGATCCTGAGCAAACAAAAGACTTGATTAATAGCGGTGCAATTTGTATTGCCTATGAAACGGTGACCGCTGCGAAAGGTGGCTTACCTCTTTTGGCACCAATGTCAAAAGTAGCAGGACGTATGGCCGTGCAAGCGGGTGCACATTATTTGGAGCATCCTCATGGAGGTCTCGGCGCGTTATTAGGAGGCGTTCCTGGCGTTGACCCTCTGAAAGTGGTTATTATTGGTGGCGGTGTTGTTGGGAGTCACGCTGCACATATTGCTGTAGGTATGGGTGCCAATGTATGGGTGCTTGATAACAACCCTGATACGCTTGAAGAGCATTGGCAACAATTTGGGCGAGCGACAAATGCGGTGTTTTCTACGCAAAGCTCTATTGAAGAGCATGTCGTTAGCGCTGATTTGGTTATTGGTGGTGTGTTGATACCCGGCTCAGAAGCGCCAAAATTGGTTACCAAAGAAATGATTAAGTCAATGAAGCCTGGCTCAGTTGTCGTCGATGTGGCAATCGACCAAGGAGGCTGTTTTGAAACATCCAAGGCAACAACACACGCTAACCCAACTTACGTGGTTGACGACGTGGTGCATTACTGTGTGGCTAATATGCCAGGCGGTGTTCCCAAAACATCCACTTATGCACTTAATAATGTCATCCTGCCTTTCGCGATTAATATCGCCAATAAAGGGGTGAAACAGGCGCTACTTGATGACGAACACCTTAGGGCCGGATTAAATGTGCATTCTGGCATGGTAACTTGTGAAGAGGTGGCGCATGATTTGGGTTACGACTACGTTCCCGCGCTTGATGCACTTAACAACTAATTTAAAACAGGAGTAATTGAAAATGACAAAAATGACCTCAAGTGAGGCCTTTGTAGAGACATTGGTTGCCAATGATGTGAAAGACATCTTTGGTATTATGGGATCCGCATTTATGGATGCTATGGATATCTTTGAACCGGCTGGT
>JBBWVS010000060.1:0-17537 GCA_050256335.1 Gammaproteobacteria bacterium
AGAGGCAAACACTGAACCACAACCTTTAAGGGCTTCCCATGCAGGAAGACCTGGGCATAAGTTTTGCTCGATAACCCATGTAGGTACACCCATCTCTTCAAGAGTTGGAGCAGCATGAGTACCAGCTTCGATTAAACCACCTTTTGCCATCGCGTTGTAGAATGAAGCACCAAAGCTAGACTGCCATACCTCATGAGAGATAGTAACATCGCCAAGACGAATCGCTTCATAAACACCTTGCGAGTCAGCAGAAACGTATTCAACGTTATTGCCCATAGACTCGAAAATACCACCAACAACGTAAGCCATTACTACTTGGCTTGACCAGTTATGAGTTGGAATTACAATTGGCTCGCTTGAGTCAGCTAGAGACTGACCTGAAACAGAAGCCAAAGTCATTGTTAAAGCAGCAGCAGCCGCTTTAGAAGTGAACTTATTCATTTATTTCTCCTTATATAGTTCATTGGTTTTTTCAATCTTCTTAATAATAAAAAGACATTAAAAACCAATTTTTAATGTGATTGTTCCGGCAAAATACCAAAAAAACCACTTCCACAATCTTAGTTTTGTTACGTCTAAGAATGTTCGTTTCCCAAGGACACTAGGACTACATTCTAACTCTAGTTTTCTCAGGGTCATAAAATGGAAAGCGCACAACCGTTGCTCCTAACCTTTTATGATGTCCATCTAATTTACCTACTTCTACTTTGCATCCAATTTCGGATGCTGTTATTGTCATTCGGCATAGGGCAATGTTCTTTTTAAGTATCGGTGAACGTGTTGCACTAGTGATATGTCCTACCTGTTGCTTACCAATATATACACCTTCACCCGGTATTGCAACTTCATTCTGGTCTAATTCTAACCCAACAAGCACCCTTTGTGGAGAATTCTTGCGAAGAATTAATGCTTCTTTACCAGAAAAATCGTCCTCTTTGGTTTTTAAAGGAACGGTAAAGGCGATTCCGGCCTCAAATGGATCGGTTTGATCACAGAACTCATAACCCGCAAAGATTAGACCGGCTTCAATACGCAACATGTCCAGCGCATTAAGGCCAACTGGACAGATATTAAACTCTTCGCCTGCCTCAGCAATTGCGTCCCACACGGCCTCGCAGTCGTTCGGATGGGCAAAGACCTCATAACCCAACTCGCCGGAATAACCGGTACGAGACACCATAACTGGAATACCAAATTCACCACCAATACGGGCAAAAGTAAAGCGGAACCACTTAAGCTCATCCATGGTTGTTTGCGTCTTTGCTGTCCAAATAATTTTCTTTAATGTCTCACGACTCTTAGGGCCTTGTACAGCGACGTTTTGCAATTGATCAGTAGAAGACTTAACAAATGCATTGAAACCCTTCTCTTTGGCAATCTTACGAAGGTGCTTTCCACCACTTCCACAGCCACCTACCCAACGAAAGTTGTTTTCACAAAGTCGAAACAAGGTGCCGTCATCAATCATGCAGCCATTTTCATAACACATTGCAGTGTAAACAACCTGGCCAATAGCCATTTTGCGGACATCTTTGGTAATCGCATACTGACATAACACCTCAGCATCAGGGCCATAGATTTCGAATTTTCTCAAAGGAGATAAATCAATCATTGCAACACTTTCACGGCACTGCCAATACTCTTTGATTTGACCCAAGTTGGTGTAGTCAAGCGCCAACCAGTAGCCGTTGTATTCTGCAAAGTTCCTCGTTAATTTTGAGGTATTCTTGTGAAATCCTGTTTCTTTAGTCATGGTAGGTATGGTTTGTGGATCAGGCCTAAAAGCGATCCCTGGTGTGAAATTATTATCGGCATCGTAAACCCGGATGTGGATGTCGGTTGGGTTCCAGTTATTAGCTGGTGTAGTGTCATCAGGGCAAGCCGATGAAACACAAACCAAATCGGTTGCTGCACGAAGAAGGACATAGTCCCCTGCTCGTGACCACGAAACGTCCGAAGACAATGCATGACACTCTAAAATATCGGTATTAAAGAAGAAATTAACCGCAACCCAGTTCTTGCGAGCTGCGATACCGTGCTTACTTAGCGTTCGATTAAAGTTCTCTGTACAACTAATATGACCTGGATAGCCACGATCATCATAGTATTTAGCGTTACAAGCCAGACCAAATGTGTCATGCCTGCATACTGTGTCACGAATCACCTCAACATAAGGCTCGGAATTCTGATTGTAGAATTTATCATGAACGCCCGGCGCTGGATAACTCGACAACATCAGTGATCTTGTCACTGTTGGATCAAGCATTGACTCCACGCCATTTTTTAAATCAGCAACAGAAAATGCTTGGAAATCTGAGCATTGTTGCCCTTGAACGTCAATAATTTGAATGTATTGGCCCGCTTTAACGGTATACGACTTTGCAGAGCTGTGAGCAATTCTAAAGTCTTGAATTGGTTCAGCAAGCAGCTCAGGTAAGCGGTCTTCTTTAGCTGTAGGGTTTGCACGGGTGACATTGATCAGAATTTCTGTTGGCGTTGCCTGCTTGTCTACCGGCATTGCGCCGCCTTTTGCATCAAAGACGCATAAGGTATCTTTCTCAACTTGGAAATTTTGTCTTGAATCTGGCGAGCTAAGGTCGTCAAACAAATCAGCTGCATCAGCAGATGCCGTGTCGATTTTATTACGTTTAAGAATTGCCCTAAGCATGTCTGAGGAATCATCAAAGGATAATGATGCTTGGCTCGAATTCGGTGTACTGTTCCAGTTTAGTGATTTGATTACACAAGCACCACTGGCATTAAAAGCTAAAACACTGCATTTTTGATCGCCTTCAACATCAACAATCTCTACATGATCGCCACTTTGTAGATAAATTGAAAGCGCCTCTCCACCGTGAATTTGGTACGTTTCACAGTTTTCTGCGTATTTAATTTCTGTTACTCTCATTTGTAAATAATTTTTAAGGTCGGTTAAAGATTACTCGTCTTACTCTGTTAAAACTGTTTCTATCTTTTGTTACTGAATTAGAGTTTACTTTTAATTTTCACTGTATTTATCTCTTTTTATATGCTGTTTCTTCTTATATTTTTTGTTATTTACTGCACTTCTTTATGATATTTTTATTATTTACTACTGCAGTTAAATATGAACTCTACTTCTCACTCCAAAACATCACTGATGTGCAGCTAGAGCTAGGCTAGTGTTTTTTAAGTATTCTTTAAAAGATATTCATCTCACTCAGCGTAGAAAACTTATCTTATACAGCTTCCAAAAAGAAAATCAAAGCTGTATTTTTTAGTTATAACAGCACCTCAGGGGGAAAGAGATGCTGCCAAACTAAGGGAAGAGGAGGCTGCTTAAATAAGTCAAACAACCCCTGCACTCTCCCTAAAAACTCGCTTACCTTTAAAACTTACGGTAAGCTGCGTTTAAGTCAACCATTGGATGGTTTTCAGACATTTGGAACTTAATCAACAGTTCACGTGCAATCATGTCACGCTCTTGCTGGTTATTTGGAAGATCAATTGTGTCAGGAATAGAAACCCAGCCGTTGATATTTCTATCAAAAACAGCCGCTTGATCACCTTCATAACCCATGTGAACATCTTCCAGCCAGTTAAGATCCTTCCAACCCATTTTGTCAATATACTTTGTCAAAAATGGTGTAATGAAGTTAAGGTCTGGAACAAGGTTTACATCATATCGATAACCGATATGCTGGCCCGTCATTTCCTCATGATCTTTGTTTAGTGAGTCAATTTCAATGAACTCTTCTTCTTGATTACTCATGATATCTCCTATCTTAAAAACGTGTCATGTCTGGACGACCAACCGTGTGCTGCGAACCTGCAATAGGAACTTGCGCACAAGCTGATGCTTCCATTGTCAAAGCAGCTAAATCTTCTGGCTCTAATGAGTGTACATTCGTCTTACCACAAGCACGAGCCATCATTTGACACTCGATTGCTAATGTGTGTAAGAAGTTAAATACACGCTCAGCAGCTAGATCTGGGTCTAGACGCTTTCGAAGCTCAGGATCTTGCGTAGCGATACCAACCGTACAACGGCCAGTATGACAGTGATAACATTCACCCGCTCTCACGCCCATTTCACCTTCGTAATCCGACTCTTCAGTTTCTCTGTTACAGTTTAGTGCCATCAATGCTGAGTGACCAATCGCAACTGCGTCTGCACCCAGTGCAATTGCTTTCGCTACGACACCACCATTACGAATACCGCCCGCATAGATAAGAGTGATTTCACCACTCATACCAACATCTTCAATCGCGCGTCGCGCTTGACGAATTGCTGCAATACCTGGAATGCCAGTCTCTTCTGTTGCAAGGTGAGGGCCCGCACCAGTACCACCTTCCATGCCGTCGATGTAAATACTGTCACAACCTGTTTTAGCAGCCATACGAACGTCGTCGTATACACGTGCAGCACCAAGTTTTAACTGAATTGGAATTTGACCGTCTGTCGCTTCACGAATTTCTTCGATTTTAAGCGCTAAGTCATCCGGACCTAACCAGTCTGGGTGGCGTGCTGGAGAGCGCTGGTCAATACCTGCTGGCAATGAACGCATTTCAGCTACTTGGTCTGTTACTTTCTGACCCATTAAGTGACCGCCAAGACCAACTTTACAACCTTGTCCAATAAAGAACTCGATCGCGTCAGCTAGACGCAAGTGATTCGGGTTAAAACCGTAACGTGATTGAATACACTGATAGAACCATTTGCTTGAATAGCGTCTTTCGTCTGGAATCATACCGCCTTCACCAGAACAAGTCGCTGTACCAGCCATCGTAGCACCACGTGCTAGGGCTGTTTTTGCTTCATAGCTCAGTGCACCAAAACTCATACCTGTAATGTAGATAGGAATGTCTAGCTCTAGAGGTACTTTAGCGTTTGGACCAATGATTGTTTTTGTCACACATTTTTCTCTGTAACCCTCAATAATGAAACGGGTTAATGTGCCTGGCATAAATGTCAAATCGTCCCAAGTTGGGATTTTTTTGAATAGAGAGAAACCTCTCATTCTGTAACGACCTAAGTCAGATTTGATATGAATATCATTCATAACCTCTTTAGGGAAGATAAAACTTGATCCTAAACGGGCTGTATCATCTACTTGATTGCTCATAATATTTCCTTTTTTATAGTATTAGTTAGATTAATGATTAAAGAGCGAGCTTCTTCTCATTAGGCTCTAACTTATCGTAGTTCCATAACATCTTGCCTGAAACGTACTTGTGCATTTTTTCAGCGCCATTGGGTGTTTTAATACCATACAACTCTAACTTAGAAGTTAGGTAGCGAACATCAAGCTCTGTCATTTCACCTGGAACACAGTCAATACCCAACTCTTGAACTTCACCACCAATATAAATGACGCCGTCGTACATAGAATCGCCTAAGTTTCTGCCCGCATCACCACAAACGATCATACGACCACGTTGCATCATGAAGCCAGAAAAAGCACCCGTATTACCACCAACGATAATCGTGCCACCCTTTTGGTCAATACCTGTACGTGCGCCAACACTACCTCTACATACCAGATCACCACCACGAATAGCAGCGCCGAATGTAGAACCAGCATTCATCTCAATAAGAACAGTACCAGCCATCATGTTTTCTGCACATGACCAGCCAACACGGCCTTTAATGTGAACGTTTGGACCGTCGATCAAACCGCAACCAAAGTAGCCCAAGCTATCAGTAAAAGTAAGATTTAAACGGTTAAGGATACCAACGCCAACACCGTGGCGTGACATAGGGTTCTCAACAGTAATACTGCCCACACCACTTTCCATTAGCTCTCTAATTTCAATATTGATTTCTCTAGGAGTCATCTCAAGAGCGTCAATTGTTGCTGTCTTATCAGTGTCAACTTCAAATGAGTTGAAATAGGTTAAGTTTGAACTTTCGTCAGCCGAGAAGAAACGTTGTTGAGTACGTCCTTTTAGAGACTCCTCGTGAAGTCCCATCTCATGTGACTTAGTGTCTTTTATAGTTGCCATACTTTTACCTCTCCTTCGTAAGGATCAAATGTGTGAATTTGATGATCGAATAATTTTCTGATTGCAATTTCTTCAGAAGCTAGCGCAATCATATCATCACCTTCATATACAACCATTGGTTTAGCAGCCATACAGTCTTTCGCCATACCCAATTGGTCTTTCGTTGTTACAAGATAAGTGAAAACGCCGTCTAGGAATTCGATAGAATCTCTCATCGCTGTTTCCAAATCAACACCATCGCTCATTTTGTTCGCAAGGTATACCGCAATTAGCTCTGAGTCACAGTTAGATGAAAAACGGTGGCCTTTACGCTCAAGATCACGTCTGTGAGTCCAGTAATTCGTTAGCTGGCCGTTATGCACAACAGCAACATCACTAAACGGATACGCCCAGTACGGGTGAGCAGAACGAATATCAATATCCGATTCAGTCGCCATACGCGTATGACCAATCGCATGAGTGCCATTAAAATTATCAAGACCGTATTGAGTAGATACAACCGATGCATCACCAAGATCTTTGATTAATTCTAACGTAGTACCAATCGACAAGATTTCAACACCTTCGATGTCTTCAACAAAATCCACGAGTTTTTTTATATCGCCCGAGAAGTTAAGTTCGTATCTCAGAGCATACTCTGTTGCATTTTCTTTCTTGACTACCTTAGCGCCTGATTCTTCTAAACGTGAATCAACCAATGCAATGCGCTCTGCAATTTCAACATGAATGCTGTAGCTGCCTTCTAATTCGATTGCTTCTGCAACCTTAAAACGCATGATGTGGTTACCGTTATCTTCACCATAAACTGCATAACCCGTTGAATCTGGCCCCCTGTGCTTCAAAGCTTGCAACATTGATGTCATTTGCGCACCAATATTTTCAGACGTCCCGCCTTTCTTATGAATAATTCCTGCTATTCCACACATAAATAATACTCCTATGTAAAAATTACCCGCCTGTTGAGACGGGCATTCTAAATTTAGTAACTTAAATATTCCTTACCCTATGGCAAGCAATCCAAATAAGTTTCTAAGTCCCAATCTGTAACCGTATGGTTAAAGCGTTCCCACTCGTCTCTCTTATAATGTTCGAACACTGTGTACATTTCGCCCGGCATTGCAGATTTAACTATTTCATCTTTGGCAAGCTCTTTTAAAGCGTCACCCAAAGTCATTGGTAACTTCGTAACATCTTTACCCGCTTCGATCGCTGCGTAAATATTACGCTCTTCCGGTTCACCAGCATCCATGTCTTTATCAATACCATCACCCATTGCCATCAATAGTGCTGCACCCATTAAGTAAGGATTAACCATTGAATCAACTGAACGGTATTCGAAACGACCTGGCGCAGATACACGCAAAGCACAAGTACGGTTTTGGTAACCCCAGTCAGCAAAGATTGGCGCCCAAAATCCTGTGTCCCAAAGACGACGGTAAGAGTTTACTGTTGAAGAACCAATGGACGTCAATGCTGGTAAATGCTTGATGACACCACCGATACAGTTAAGGCCGATGGGTCCTGGCATTCTTTCATCGATTGAAGGATCCGGCATAAACGTGTTTTCACCACCTTCGCGGTAAGTGAAACAACCCGGCATACCTGGTAGCTCATCTGTCTTGCCAGCAAGTTCTGGCTTGAACACTTCCTCACCACCTCTCCATAAAGACATATTATGGTGACAACCCGAAGCGGATACACCCATAAATGGCTTAGACATGAAGCAAGCGATTAAGCCAAACTCACGTGCAACTTGTGCACAAATTTGACGGTACGTTGTTAAACGGTCAGCGTTACGCAATACATCGTCGAACTGTGTATTAAGCTCTAACTGGCCTGGAGCGTCTTCGTGGTCGCCTTGAATAATGTCAAGACCCATTTGCTCTGAATACTCGATCACTTTCATAAATACAGGGCGAAGCTCTTCGAATTGATCAATATGGTAGCAGTTTGGCTTAGTTACACCACCGTTAGGCTGGCCGTCTTCACCTTTCTTAAGCCACATCATTTCTGGCTCAGTGCCACAACGCATGTCTAGTCCATGCTTGTCTTGGAATTCTTTATGGATTCTGTGTAAGTTACCACGACAGTCTGACGTTAACGCCTGACCTGGGTTCTCACGCTCTTCACGGTTTCTGTAAAGCCTGCAGAATACACGTGCAACACGCTTGTCCCACGGAAGTTGACAGAAAGTGTCTGGATCTGGAAGACCAACAAGCTCAGAAGATTCTGGACCATAACCAATGTAGTCACCATGTCGGTCAACGAATAAGTTGGCTGTTGAACCGTATACCAACTGAAAACCTTTTTCAGCCAAACGCTCCCAGTGACGTCCTGGAATACCCTTACCAACAACACGGCCAGTAACGGATATGAATTGGTAGTAAACGTAAGTAACACCCAGTGCTTCGATTTTTCTTGCTACCTCTTTAACCAGCTCAGCTCTGCCTGGTTCGTTTAGATGAAGTTCTAAATCTGTCATTTAATCTCTCCGAATAAATAAAAAAATAATCTTTTACAAGATCAGTGCCCTTCTGCTCTTATTCGGTCTATTTATTGAAAACAATAGACAAAACCAAAACCTGCATAAGATAACCTGTGGATTAAATATTGATACACCAATGAGTTGCGACCTATTATTTGTGCCTACTCATTGATACTATCGTTGCTTTGCACCACAAATTGAAAACTCAGTATACGCCTACCACTATTCCATTGTCAAGAAAATTTTTTTATTTTTAAGAAAACAACCTGTGACTTGCTTTTTCTTCTTAAAACATGCAAATAAGTGGGCGAATTTTCGCTAAACAATTAAAGATAAAGCCGAAAGCAGAATCAAAGCCAGAGCATTACTCACAGCATGTTAAAACAAGGGGTTTTTACGAATGGCTAGAGCAGATTACTGCCAAGAATTGGCACTCTTTGCTAAGGATTTTTTTAGGGCC
This sequence comes from Gammaproteobacteria bacterium, assembly GCA_050256335.1. Taxonomy (GTDB): domain Bacteria; phylum Pseudomonadota; class Gammaproteobacteria; order PS1; family Pseudothioglobaceae; genus Pseudothioglobus. The sequence continues at coordinate 8,931 of JBBWVS010000060.1, forward strand.
GTGTGGTGTTTCAGAATCGAAATATAACGAGTCACCCTCTGAAAAGAGAAAGATCTTAGTGCCATAGAAGTATTCCATGGTACCTTTGAGCATATAAATAAACTCGACACCGTTGTGTTGGAATTCAGGAAATTCGTAGTCACGGGTAGTAATGGTGATTAAACAAGGCTCGACCTTCAAAGAACCGCCCATCGTATGACCAAGGAGTTGGTAATGCCGCCCTTCATGGGTACCTGCTCGCTCAATAGTAAGGCCTTCGCCAGATTTAACAAAGGTTGGCTCGACATTTTTATCGAATTGCTGAAACAAAGAACTGATTGAAATATTCAACGCATGGCATATCAGCTGGATGGTTTTCAGTGACGCACTGATTTGCCCATTTTCAATTTTCGAGAGCATGCTCGCTGAGAGCAGTGACTGTTTTGACAATTGTTGCAAAGTAACACCGGCACTTTTACGCACACTTTTTACTTGCTTACCAATAGACGCCTCTAATTGCTTATTAGTGCCAAAGCTGGGCAGCTCTTTGTCAATTATCGATATGCCTTTTTTGGGAGGGCTCATTGTTTTAGCTATTTACTATAAATCATAAAAAATAACAATGAAGAACATTGTCTTGTTTTATTATCATAACATAGTTTCCTGACAAGAAAGTTTGTCTAATTGAAATTAATTAAAGATTTTGTACAGTAACAGACAATGAGGAACACAGCAGTAAGATAGGCGAACACAAGGTTTTGTTTAAAGATAATACTGACTGAGAGTGGAAAAACTTACGCCTCCAACAAAGTTAGAGCATTGCTTTACTGAGCATTGCAGTTAGGGAATGTAAGTTTTATGGAAATAGCTGTTAGCCTTGTTTGGTCTTAGTCGTTCTCATAGAGCGGTACGTGCCTACTTTGGTATCGGTTGCGTAAACCGCTCTTTAGCACTCTTTTTAACTCAGCTTTAGCGCCCTCGACGGCTTCTACGCGTTTTGATAGGGACACTATCATTACCTGCAAAAATAGCCCTTGAGCCATCAGACATCTCACCAATGCTTGACTCAATATCCGCCACACTTGGCTTGCCATTCATCTGATGCTCGTCCATCGCTTTTCTCATTGCCCGAATATGCTCAAAACTGGTACCACAACAGCCACCGACTATTTTTGCACCGGAGTCCAATGCCAAATGCACATATTGGGCCATCAGTTCTTCAGTGCCGGTATAGACAATCTCACCTTGACGATACTCGGGAATGCCACAGTTGGCTTTCGATATGACCGTTGTACCCTGCCGAACATGTCGATTGATATCAGTAATGGTTGCCAATAGATCAGGCGCACCCACGCCACAGTTGGCACCAAAACCAGCCAAACCAAGTTCTTGCGCTCGTTTAGCAAGGTTGGCTGGGGTAATGCCCATCATTGTTTTACCTGCCGTATCAAAGCTCATCGTTGCACAAATTGGCAAACCAAAATCTTTAATCGCATCAACCGCAGCCTCTAACTCTTCGATGGCATACATCGTTTCCAGCCATAAAACGTCAACACCACCCTCAACCAAGCCTTCGGCTTGCGCTTTAAAGGCATCGCTTGCTTCTCGTGGTGTCATCAATCCATGCGGCTCAATCATTTCACCGGTTGGCCCCATGGAGCCAGCAACAACCACCAATCGATCAGCGCCATCAGCCACTTCTCTAGCGATAATAGCTGCAGCCTTATTTAACTCAAAAACTTGATTTTCAAACTTATGTAACTTAAGACGAAATGAGGTTCCACCAAAGCTATTGGTCAGAAAAAGATCCGATCCTGCATCAACAAAGCTCTGATGAAGAGTTCGAATCCTATCGATATGATGAACGTTCCAAGGTTCTGGCGGATCGCCCGTTTCCAAGCCCATTCCAAACAGATTTGTGCCGGTGGCTCCATCTGCCAAAATATGGTCTTTTTCTTCGAGAATCTTTAAAAAATTATTCACAAATATTTTCCTTGTGATTACATTGTATTTACAAATCTTACCTAAATTTAGTCTAGATAAATCGTACAAACAACATAATACAGTGAGAATGCTTTTGTATCAGCGTTTTTCAGCATTTTAATAATATTACTTTATGCAATATTATTCTGCATAATAAGTCACATTAAAGCTTATATTTTTCTTAACAACATTTATAATCACTAACAAATAACCAACTCACGTGCTGTGACTTTTTTAAAGACAATTTTGTTAGCTAATATTCTGCCATTCTTAGTACGAATTTTCACTACAGGTTATTTATCAAGTAATTCTTATGATCTGCATTCTTTTTCCATCAAGCCACTGAAATAATGAATAACAACCCAAATGCGCATCAAGATGTTATTGAGCGTTTTATTAGTTATGGTGAAAACAACTTCGAGTCTACTAGTCAACGACCAATAGGCAGCAACAACCCCCAGCAACTCGGCGTGCTTCGCTTGATTTACGCTTACCGATTTTCGGGACACCTTAGAGCAAAAATTGACCCTTTGGGACGCCCACGACATCACTCAACACCGCCATTTACAATTACCGAGTTCGGGCTACTGGAGTCCGATCTAGACAAATCTTTTGACACCGGCTATTACCAAGGCTCTAATTGCTCAACGTTGCGCGAGTTGGTATCTTCTCTTGAGAAAACTTATTGTGGCAGCCTCGGTGTGGAGTACATGCACATTCCGAAAATTGAAGAAAGACGCTGGATTCAACACCGAATCGAAACCCACGATTCGCAACCAGAAAACAGCCCTCTGTTCAAAAAATGGCTATTACAACGCTTAACAGCAGCTGAGGTTTTTGAAAAATTTCTGCATAATAAATACGTTGGCCAAAAACGCTTTTCACTCGAAGGAGGCGATTCTTTAATCCCGTTACTCAATGTATTAATCGAGCACTCGGGTTCGTATGCAATGAAGAGAATTTGTCTTGGCATGGCCCACCGGGGTCGACTTAACGTGCTCATTAATATCATGGGTAAGCGTGCTGAAAACCTATTTAAAGAGTTTGCCGGTGATCTGGATCTCAGTGCCAACCAAACGGGTGACGTAAAGTACCACCAAGGCTTCTCTTCTGATATCAGCACTTCGCATGATGATGTCCACTTAGCACTCATGTTTAACCCTTCTCATTTGGAGCTAGTCAACCCAGTGATTGAAGGTTATACGCGCTACTACCAAGAAATTGCCGGTGATGAGAATGGCGAAGTAATCCTACCAGTACTAATCCATGGTGATGCCGCATTCTCAGGACAAGGCATTGTCATGGAAACACTCAATATGTCGCAATCGACTGGGTACAGTACCAAAGGCACCATCCATATTATTATTAACAACCAGATCGGCTTTACCACCAGCAAACAGCACGATGCAAGATCAACGGACTACTGCACAGACGTGGTAAAGATGGTTAATGCGCCGGTTTTTCATGTCAACGCAGAAGATCTAGAAATGGTAAGCTTTGTTACTCAACTGGCACTTGATTACAGAATGCGCTACAAGAAAGATGTTGTTATTGACCTGATGTGTTATCGTCGCCATGGCCACAACGAGGCCGACGAACCAGCTGTCACTCAACCCATGATGTATGAAACCATTCGCAACATGCCAACAACACGCGTACTTTATGCTAAATCGTTAATCGACCAGGGTGTTATTACTCAAAAAGAAGCCGACGAAATGGTCAGTGACTACCGCAAACGCCTTAAAGATGGTGAGCGAGTTGCCTACAACATTATCCCGCCAACACAAAAACGGCAGTGGAAACTCGACTGGGAGGAGTATTTTGGTGCCGAGTGGACTGCGCCTTATAGCTCTAAAATACCGCATAAAAAAATAAAAGAACTAAACAGTAAACTGCAAGCTTTGCCCGATGCGTTTCAGTTGCACCCAAGGGTAATAAAAGTGATGGCAGAGCGTCAAAAAATGGCGGACGGTAAAATCAATGCCGATTGGGGTTTTGCCGAAACCTTGGCCTATGCAAGTTTGGCAGAAAGTGGCACTTCGATTCGCCTATCCGGTCAAGATTGCGGTCGTGGTACTTTTTTCCATAGACACGCTGTGTTGCACAACCAGCTCTGTATCGAGGATTATATCCCGCTTCAACACCTTAACGAAAACCAAGGAAAAGTTCAAATCATTGACTCCATCCTCTCTGAAGAAGCAGTGCTTGGTTTTGAATATGGCTACGCCACTGCTAACCCAGAGGCGCTGGTTTTATGGGAGGCGCAATTTGGTGATTTCGTTAACGGCGCTCAGGCTATTATTGATCAATTTATTGCTTCAGCTGAAGCCAAATGGGGTCGGTTATCAAACCTTGTAATGTTACTACCACATGGTCTTGAAGGACAGGGTCCAGAACACTCATCGGGCCGTTTAGAACGTTTTTTACAACTGTGCGCTGGGCATAATATGCAAGTTTGTGTGCCGACGACAGCGTCGCAGATTTTTCATCTATTAAGACGACAAATACTTAGAAAATTTCGTGCACCACTGATCATTATGACGCCGAAAAGTTTACTGAGAAACCCGCTTGCAGCCTCCCCTATGCACAAGTTCACCGATGAAAAATTTAGAGATGTTTATGAAGAGCAGTACGACAACATCAAGCCAAAAAAAGTTGATCGTATTGTGATGTGTAGCGGAAAAGTCTTTTATGAATTATTAACTCGCCGCCAAGATGATAAAATCAATAATGTGGCTATTCTACGCTTAGAACAGCTCTACCCATTTCCGGCGGAATCGCTTCACGCAGAACTCGATAAATACCCGAACGCAACCGAACTGATCTGGTGTCAAGAGGAGCCGATTAATCAAGGTGCTTGGTATACTTCTAGGCACAACTTTATGTACTGCGCAAAGCAAGGGCAAACGATAGATATCGTCGCCAGAGACCTTTACGCTGCACCTGCTGAAGGAAGTGTAAGATTGCACAATATTAACCAAAACTACGTAATTGAACAGGCTCTGGGCATTGTTCCCATTAAAGAGCGCTAGGAGACAAACAATGATAGAAATAAAAGTTCCCGTTCTACCGGAATCTATTAGTGAGGCCACCGTTGCTCAATGGCACAAGAAGCCGGGTGACCTTGTTCAAGTTGATGACGTTATTGTCGAAATTGAAACCGACAAAGTCGTACTTGAAGTGCCAGCAGAAGAAGCCGGTGTGTTTACTAAAATTATTGCACAAGAAGGGGAAACAGTTGGCGCTCAGCAAATCTTGGGCATAATGAATGAGGATGCCGAGGTTCAAGATAGCGAACTTGAAACATCCAAATCAGAGTCCGAAGCTGAAGTTGCGACTGAAGAACAAACCGAAACGAAGTCCAAGCCACAGATCGAAAATAAGACCAGTGACCTTGTTGCTACGGAAAAATCTCCTGAACCACAAGAGACAATCGTCACAGCAACGCCAGTAAATTCGCCTCATATGAGCACGCTAAAAACACCAATAGTGTCCATAGGCAACAGGATGGAAGAGCGCGTACCGATGAGTCGCTTGAGAAAAACCATTGCCACCAAGCTGCATTCAGCTACGCAAAATACAGCGATGCTGAGCACTTTTAATGAAGTTGACATGACCGCCATCCTTTCAATGAGAAAGAGCTATAAAGATGCTTTTGCGAAGAAATACGGCGTTAAACTCGGCTTTATGTCGTTTTTTGTTAAGGCTGTCGTTGAGTCTTTAAAAAAATACCCAACGGTGAATGCCTATCTTGACGGCGACGATATTGTTTATCACGGCTATTGTGACATTTCTGTTGCGGTGTCTTCAGACAGAGGACTGGTTGTGCCCGTCTTACGAGACGCACATAAAATGGCCATGCACGATATTGAAAAGGGTATTGTTGATTACGCTGCAAGAGCACAAGCCGGCTCTTTAGCGCTGGAAGAAATGACGGGTGGAACCTTTACTATCTCAAACGGCGGTGTTTTTGGCTCACTGCTGTCAACACCCATCCTTAACTCCCCACAAAGCGCCATTTTAGGCATGCATAAAACTCAAGAAAGAGCTGTGGTCGTTGACGGAGAAATTGTCATCAGACCCATGATGTATTTAGCGCTATCCTATGACCACCGTATCATAGATGGTAAAGAAGCGGTGCATTTCTTAATCTCAATTAAAGATGCCTTGGAAGATCCTACTCGACTATTGCTTAAAATCTAGAACAGTTATATAATCCAAAAAAACAGCTTTGGGAGATGTGGTATGCAAACGTTAAAATCGCAATTTGGGGTTGATGGTTTTTATTCACCCTTGCGCCTTATTAGTACCGAAAAAGCTTTGTCTTATCGACAATCACTCGAGCTTATTGAGCAAAAGACTGGCTCCCTCCATTATCGGTTTAAAATCCACACAGCCCTTGCAATGGCCTACGAATTGGCAATTAACAAAACATTGCTAGACAGTATTGAAGTCTTATTAGGGCCTAACATATTACTTTACAATGCTACTTTTGTTATAAAGGAGCCAATGACTGACGCCCATGTCAGCTGGCACCAAGATCTCACTTATTGGGGCTTTAATGACGACAAACAGGTTGCTGCATGGATCGCACTTTCTGATGCCACTCAGGAGAATGGGTGCATGCATATGATGCCGGGCAGTCATAAGAATGGTCAGCTACAACATAAGCCAACAACAGATAATAATAATGTACTCTATTTTGGCCAAACCGTTGATGTTGTTAATGACGAGCAAGCGCGCTGCTTATCCTTAAAGGCCGGTGAGGTGTCGTTGCATCATGGTTGGACACTTCATACATCTTATCCCAACAAGAGTCATGAGCGACGCATCGGTCTTAACCTTAACTACATTAGCACCGATATGTTTCAAACACAAAGCGAGGACGACTCTGCACTGCTTGTGCGTGGTGTCGATAACTGCAATCACTTTAAAATAGACACCCCGTCAACCGTGACTTTTGACGAAGCCGTTTGGGAGAGGCTAATAGATTATGAAAAACTGGTTCATCAAACATACAACCAGATGAATCCAACATAATCTTTTTTTTAGTGGGCAAAAAAAGGCGGTATTTTCATACCGCCTTTTTTGTTTTACTTACAGATTTTTACTTATACTTATCGTAGTGAGCTTTCTCACTGATAGCGCCAACAACTAGAATGGCGACAGTAACAACAACAGCAATCAGTGTCCATGTACCTTCATAACCTTGGCCAAGATACATAGCGCCAGTTACTTCAGACCATGATTCAAATGAAAATCCAAACATATTATTCTCCTATATTAAATTAAGTGTCTTCAGATGCAGGGCTCGTCATACCTTCAGGGTATGCTTGCGCAGGCACTTTAACAACGTCAAGACCTTTAACTTGAACTGCATCAGGCACACGTAACATACCGCAAGCTTTTAAGATTGCAGAAACGACGTAACCCAAAATCAAGCCTATGGCAATAAACACCAAAGAACCAACCAATTGACCTGCAAAGCTCACAGCAACAGTGTCTTCTGGTGCAAAAGCATCCAATCCTGGCATACCTGAAGCCATAACGCCTAACATAAGCATACCGAAGATACCGATAGTACCGTGTACTGTTACCGCACCAACCGCATCATCAATACCGAAGCTCTCCAAGAGGTCAACACATGGCTTAAGGATCACACCTGCCAATACAGAGATGATTAGTATTTGTGATGGGAAGTACACATCAAGCCCTGAAGCAACCGAGATAATACCGGCTAGAGCGCCAGACATCATCCAGAAAGGGTCTCTTGTAAACGCCCAGGCGCCAATAATACCACCTGAAACAGACATCACAATACCAAAGCCAAGTGCAGATAATGTCATACGTGTGCCATAAATGGTTGTACCCCATGTAGTACCATCACCCGCAAACCCTGTCCAGCTAAATGCTTCGCCAGGAAGAATGATACAAGCCATTAGGAAGCCGAAGAAACCAACAATGATTAGCATTAAGCCAACAACCGTTAGTGGCATGTTATGACCGGCAATGTGATTCGCCGAACCGTCTGCATTAAACTTGCCCACACGTGGGCCTAAGTTAATTAGGACACCAAGCGCAAAGAAACCAGCAACCGCATGCACAAGGCCTGCAGCACCGAAGTCATGAACACCCCATTCGGTTACTAACCAACCGTCAGCGTGCCAACCCCAAGCAGCGGCAAGAACCCATGCGAATGATCCTAATACAATCGCTAAAATAACAAAACCTACTGTCTGAATACGCTCGATTAAAGCACCCGACATAATAGAAGCTGTTGTTGCAGCGAACAGAGCGAAAGCACCCCAGAATACACCCGATGCATGATCAGCTACATTAGGACCCATTGCTGCAACTGATTCACCCCATGGCAATGCGATACTGTTAGCAAACTCAAGACCGGAATACGTTAAAACCTCACCCTGTGACAAGTCGAATCCAGTTGGGAAGGCCCAATAAACCCACCAACCAAAGAAATAAAACGTGATGATAACAAACGCAAATGCTAACAAGTTTTTGATACCCGAAGACAATGTGTTCTTCAAGCGAGTCGCGCCCATTTCATAGGCGAGGAAACCCGCGTGAATCAACATCATCAGTGGTATCGATAAAAAATAGTACGTCTCAGCAAACATGGTGTTTGTG
>JBBWVS010000061.1:0-6573 GCA_050256335.1 Gammaproteobacteria bacterium
TTGATCAGAGCTTTGAATATCGAGTGTGAATTTCATTAGTCGAGTGTGAATACCATTTGTATATTTTACTGCTTTGAGCCACAAACAACAATAACTTACTCAAACTATTGATGAATTTGATTTATGATGTTATTTATGAATTATTACCAAAAAGTTCTACTGGCTACTCTATGCTCTTTGTTCAGTGTTATTCCGCAGCAAGTCTTTGCCGAGGATGATCATTGTGTTTTATTGGTTTACCACCGTTTTACTGATGACGGTCCAAAATCAACCAGTGTGGCGCCCGAACTTTTTCGATCGCATTTAAGCTACTTACAAGAAAACGATTTTGAAGTGCTGCCCTTGAACGAGGTTATTGAGGCGCTTCAGGCAAACACTACTTTGCCGGATAAGTGCGTAAGCTTGACGGCTGATGATGGCTATCAATCGATTTACGATAATGCCTATCCTTTACTCAAAGAGTTTCAAATGCCGATGGCTATTTTTGTTGCAACAGAAGCAGTAGACAAGCACTTTTCAGCGATGATGTCGTGGAAACAACTGGTTGAAATGTCGGATTTAATTACCTCCTATAATCACGGCGTTAGCCATTCGCACCTAGTGAACGAAAAAGAGGAGGTGATTGTCGCTGAAATCACGGATGCACAAAAAAGACTGGAGACGGAATTGGGCACTCAAACTAAGTTCTTCGCTTATCCTTATGGCGAATTTGATGACGCCACTTATGGCCAATTACAAGCGTTAGGTTATGTTGGCTTTGGTCAACAGTCTGGCGCTATTGGCGTCAATAGTGATTGGCTTAATTTGCCACGTTACGCCATGGCGGGGTCTTACGCGAAAATGAGCAGTTTTTCCTTAAAGGTCAATTCGCTGCCAATGCCGATTGCTTCTGAGCAGTCGAAATCAATGATGATTAATGAAGGCGATAGGCCGTTATTAACGTTGAAATTTAGTCGATCCATGAATGCCAACGAGCGCTATCAATTCGCTTGTTTTGTTGCGGGGCAAGACGCCCCTGAAATTCATTGGCTTGATGTAGATGAGGTGACAGTGCAAGCAGTTAATCCTTTATCGAAAGGCAGAAATCGTTATAACTGCACAGTCCCCTCTAAGCAGAAAGGGCGCTATTATTGGTATTCTAAGCTATGGCTAGCAGGCTCTGACTAACCAATTCACCTTGTAGAGAGTTGCCAACACCGTCGGTTATTCTCACGGATACGATTTGTCCAATGAGGTCCTCATCGCCAATAAAATGCGCGGTACGCATATTCTCTGTGCGAGCACTTAAGGTGTTGCCTTTTTTAGACCTACCTTCAACGAGCACTTTTTGTACACTGCCAATCATTGATTTGGATATTGCATCGGTGCTTTTATTGAGCGTGTCTTGCACAATTGCTAAGCGCTGTTTTTTAACTTCTTCGCTAACGTCATCAGCAAAACTTGCCGCCAATGTACCGGGGCGCTTGGAGTAAATAAAACTAAAGGACTTATCAAAGCCAATGTCTTTGATAAGCTTCATGGTTTGATTGAAGTCGTCCTCATTCTCACCAGGGAAGCCAATAATAAAATCCGATGAAAACGAAATATCTGGGCGAATTTCCCTCAGCTTTCTAAGCTTTGATTTGTATTCTATCGCCGTGTGACCGCGCTTCATTAATCCGAGAATTTTATCCGAGCCACTTTGTACGGGTAGGTGCAAGTGGGAAACAAGTTCCGGCACATCTCGATAGGTATCAATCAGTCGTTCGCTAAATTCTACAGGGTGTGATGTGGTGAAACGAATGCGTTCAATGCCATCAATTTGGGCAACTATAGTGATAAGAAGAGCAAGGTCAGCCATTTCACCATCATCCATCAAGCCTTGGTAGGAGTTGACATTTTGACCAAGTAGGTTGACTTCTTTAATGCCTTGCGCTGCTAGTACTTCAACTTCGTGCATAACGTCGTTAAAAGGGCGAGAAACCTCTTCGCCGCGCGTATAAGGAACAACACAAAAAGTACAATACTTGCTACAACCTTCCATAATAGAGACGAAGGCAGATGAGCCTGTTACTTCGGGCTCTGGAAGGTAGTCAAACTTCTCAATTTCTGGGAAAGAGATGTCAATACTTACCTCATTCTTTTCAAGCACGTCGTTCAGCATATTGGGCAGTCTATGCAATGTTTGCGGGCCAAAAATAAGATCCACATAAGGTGCTCTTTTAAGAATCAACTCACCTTCTTGCGAGGCCACACAGCCGCCAACGCCAATCACTAAATTAGGATTTTTTTCTTTGAATTTTTTCCAGCGACCGAGCTGGTGGAACAACTTTTCTTCGGCTTTTTCTCTGATGGAGCAGGTGTTAAGTAACAATACGTCGGCTTCTTTGGCGTCATCGGTTAAGACAAGGCCATGAGAGTGCTTCAGCACGTCGCTCATTTTATTGGAGTCGTACTCGTTCATTTGACACCCAAAGGTGCGAATGTATAATTTAGAGATGGCCATAACGTTTATTTTTGAATATGCAAGGTTTGCGTTGGATAAGCAATTTCCGCGCCGTGTTTAGCAATGATAGCGGCGATATCAAGTAATAATTTACCTTTAATGCGCTTGAATTCGGTGGAGTTGGTCACTGAGCTGAAGGCGTAAATGACAAAGTCGAGTGATGAGGCGTTGAACACATCAAAATAAACGCGACAGGCCTCGTTGTGATCAATGTCCTCGTGGTTGTGCATTAAACTCTCAACCTCTTCAATAATGCTTGGCATTTGTGCAATATCGTCATAACGAATACCGATAATTTCGTAAATACGACGATTCGTCATACGCGAAGGTGTTTCAATCGGAATCGTGGCAAAAATAGAGTTGGGTATGTAGACTGGATTTTTAGAAAAGGTGCGAATACGCGTCATTCGCCAGCCAATTTTTTCCACCACACCTTCAATACCGCCATCCGTTGTGCGAATCCAATCACCGGTTGAGAACGGCTTGTCCATTTGAATCAGCAGGCCACCGAACACATTGGCCAACATATCTTTGGCCGCAAAACCGATAACAATACCACCGACGCCACCAAAAGTGATAATTGAAGAAACCGAAAAACCGAAATATTGCGCCAAACCAAGGATAATGGCAAAGATAACGAGCATCTTAAAAAGACGAGTAAAGAGTCGGACGGAGTCTTTGTCAACGCTGCTTTCTCGCTCCAGCATAAAGCTTTCAATACTAGAAATCAATCGAATCACTGCCCAAGTTAGGATAATGATTGGAATGATATCAATATAGCCAATGATTTTCCCAAGTACCGGAATATCGACTTCCAGTGCTTTGGAGGAAAAGTAAACCCAGCCATACCAAATCAGTACTTTTAGAGGCGCCGAAAGAGACGCGATCAAATAGTCATCTATTTGAGTTTTGGTTTTCCCTGTGTGCTTGGTGATTAATTTAAGTGCAATGCCAAGACCAAAGTGGGCAACAAGCGCCACTATGAATAGCACGCCGGTCATTTGAATTGGACTGATATTTTGGATGAATTCGTTCATTTTAGGTATTTTAAAGGATTAATAGGGTCTGAGTATTTTTTCATTTCGAAATAGAAAGGATTTTTTCCTGTTAAAGCAATCACTTGCCCTTTGTCTACATGATCGCCTTCACGTGCACGTAGCAATTGATTTTGTGTGTAAGAACTGTAGAAGCCAAAGGCGTGTTTGATGATAATCATTTTGCCGTAACTCTTCATCTTTGAGCCACTATAGACCACGGTGCCGTCTCGAATGGCACGCACCTCTTGGCCAGGCTCAGTGGCAAAAGTAATGCCTAGGTGTTGATCATCTGGCGAGTATTTCTTTAGGATTTCAGCATCCACAGGAATGAACCAACTGCTTTTCTGTTTTTCTTTTTTCTTTTCAGGCTCAGTTTTAGCTGTGCTTACGATTGCGGATTCGGTTGATTCGTAAATGGTTTGCACATCTTCAACTTCAAATGAGCTGACGGCATTTTCTTTATTGAATGATCGGTCTTCAACGATAACCTTGTTGGGGTCATTGGTAAAACAACCAGTAAGAAACAAGCATAATGCGGTAATTAGTAATTTAGTAGACATACCAAAGCCCTATTGCAATAATGACGATTAAAACGTAACCCAATCTGTCGATGTATTTATTTAACCACGCATCACACCGTTTGCCAAATTTTCTTACGAGAAAGGCAATTAGAAAATAACGAGCTGCTCTGGCAACGAGCGAGAAAAGAATAAAAGGCAGTAGAGCCATTGATAGCATACCAGCGGAAATAGTGAAAATTTTGTAAGGCACTGGGCTAAAGCCCGCAATCAAAATAATCCAAATGCCGTATTCGATAAACCAGTTCTCGGCTTGATTAAGTTTGGAAAGATAGCCAAATTTCTCTATAAATGGCAGTAAAAAATCAATAAAGTAAACACCTAAGTAATAGCCAATCATGGCGCCGGCAACGGAGCTTAACGTGCAAAAAAATGCGTAGTGGTAGGCTTTTTTTCGATTTTGCAGTGACATCGATGCCAATAAAACATCTTGCAATGGCAGGGGCAATATAAAGGACTCTATAAAGCTGATTACACATAGCCAATAAACGGCAAAGCGACTCGTTGAGTATTGTAGGACTCGTTTATAAAGGACGCGAAAAGGCCTCATTCAGCTGTCATTATCCTTTTAGTAATGGAAAACCAAGTCGCTTTCTCGAATCGTAATACGCTTGCGCTACTTTTTGACTCATTGCTCTAACGCGGCGTATAAAACGCGCTCTATCAGTAACACTGATGGCGTGTCTGGCGTCGAGCAAGTTGAACAAATGGGAGGCCTTCATGACTTGTTCGTAAGCAGGGAGGGGTAATTCTTTTTCAATTAAGAGTGAATTCATTGCTTCAGCGTCATCAAATTGTCGAAACAGCACCTCGGTGTCGGCAATGTCAAAATTGTATTCTGATTGCTCCACTTCGTTTTGATGAAAAACATCACCGTAGCTCAAGCCTTGTGTCCAAACAAGGTCGTAAACACTATCAACACCTTGTAGATACATTGCCAGTCTTTCAAGACCATAAGTTAGCTCGCCTGAAATTGGCTTGCATGCAAGACCACCCACTTGCTGAAAATAGGTAAATTGAGAGACCTCCATGCCGTTTAACCAAACTTCCCAGCCCAAACCCCAGGCACCCAATGTCGGTGATTCCCAGTTGTCTTCAACAAAGCGCACATCGTGAACGCTGAGATCGATACCAATAGTTGATAGGGATTCAAGATACAGATCTTGGATGTCGCTCGGCGAAGGCTTCATTAATACTTGAAATTGATAGTAGTGCTGCAGTCGGTTCGGGTTCTCACCATAACGGCCATCGGTAGGTCGACGCGAGGGTTGAACGTAGGCCGCTTTCCAGGGCTCAGGGCCAATCGAGCGCAAAAATGTTGCCGGGTGAAAAGTTCCGGCGCCAACTTCCATATCAAAAGGTTGCATCAAAGCACAGCCTTTTTCAGCCCAGAACGCTTGCAATTTAAGGATTAAATTTTGAAATGATGCGCTTGCATCTAAGTCTAAAAGTGACATGAAAACAGCTAAAAAATAATAAAAAAAAGCCTCTATATAATTATGTAAAGGTCTCGAAAAATTTTACCGCATCGGCCTCTCTATTTGAATCTTTTCATTAAGCAGATTGAAGATTGAACTTATAGTGGCAAAGCTTCAAGCGGCCAATAATAAAGCAATGCTGGAATGGAAACAATCGTAATGATAATTTCGAGTGGCAATCCAAGCTTCCAATAATCACCAAAGCGATACCCACCAGGGCCCATCACCAGAGTGTTATTCTGGTGGCCAATGGGTGTTAAGAAGGCACAAGAGGCACCAATTGCAACCGCCATTAAAAATGTATCGGGGTTAACACCTAAGGTTTTGGCTATCTCGAAGCCGATTGGCGCAGCGACAAGCACGGTAGCAACGTTGTTAAGCACAGCACTGAGTAGCATAGTGATTAACAGCATCATGGTGAGAATAACCACTGGCGATGCGCCGCTTGAAATATAGAGCAAACTATTGGAAATGGTTTCAGCGCCACCACTGCTTTGCAAGGCTTGACCAATGGGAATCATTGCCCCCAAGAGGACGATAACTGGCCAACTGATAGAGCGGTAAACCTCAATCGTAGGAATAACATTGGCAGCAATATAGAAAACAACAACCAAAGACAGGGCAATCGGTAAATTGATGTAACCCAAGCTGGAGGCGATAATGGCAACCAAGAAAGAGAGGACAGCCATCCAAGCCTTTTTTCTTTGGGGGATTTGCAAATCCTTTCTTTCAAGCGTTAGACACTCCATCCACTGAACGGCACTTTCTAGGTGTTCGTTGTCGCCGTGTAAAAGCAATACATCACCCGGTTGGATCTTGGTTTTCCTTACTTGGTGAATAATGGATCGACCTGCACGTGAGATGCCAAGCAGTGAAATTTGTCTGAGCTTTAATAGGCTTAATTGAGTGGCAGTTCTACCAATCGAGCGTGAGAAGGGCGGTGCAACAGCCTCTATAAGAGAGGTGTGAGTGAATTCAAAATCGGATTCTGTTTC
>JBBWVS010000062.1:0-13984 GCA_050256335.1 Gammaproteobacteria bacterium
AGCACCTAGCCTATCCAATCAACAAAATCTATAAAGCACACTACTTAATGCTAAACATTGAGTGTGATCAAGAGACTCTTGATAAGCTTAACTATAACTTCCGTTTTAACGATGCAATTCTTAGAAATCTAATTATTTCTAAGCCGGAAGCTATTACTGAACCATCAATCATGATGGCCACAACAGAAGATAAATAGGAGATTGATATGGCAAAGCAAGTAAAAAAGAGAAAACGCAGACATCAGGTTCCAATTAATCGTTTTTGCCGCTTCACTAAAGCAGGCGTTACTGAAATCGATTACAAAGATGTAGATACGTTATTAAAGAACATTGACGAAGGTGGCAAAATTACACCATCAAGGATGACTGGTACTTGTGCCAAATTCCAACGTCAACTCACAACAGCTATTAAAAGAGCAAGATTCTTAGCGTTGATTCCTTACACTGACAAACACAAGAAATAGGAGTTTGACATGCAAGTAATTTTATTAGAAAGAATTCAAAAATTAGGTGGTATCGGTGATTTGGCAAATGTCAAAGCGGGCTATGCACGTAATTTTTTGATCCCACAAGGCAAAGTTAAACCGGCTACAAAAGTTAACCTTGCTGAGTTTGAATTAATTAAAGCCGACCTGCTAGCCAAAGAAGCATCTTCACTGGCAGAAGCTCAAGCGAAAGAAGCGGCAATGAACGATGTGACTTGTACAATCAGCGCTAACGCTGGTGACGAAGGTAAATTGTTCGGTTCTGTTAGTGCTGCCGACATCCTTGAAAGCTTAACTGCTCAAGGCTTTGAGATTGAGAAACGTGATATCCACCTTCCAGAATCCATTCGCCATGTTGGTGAGTACGAAGTATCTGTATCTCTTTACACAGATATGGCTGTTAACGTTAAGGTAATTGTTGAAGCAGCAACTACGGATAGCGAATAGATAAAATAAATTAACAAATTACGTTAAAATAAAAAGCCCTCATCCGAGGGTTTTTTATTGTCTTTTTAATAATTCATACAAAGATCATTAGACTAAATGGATATCGAAAATAGCAAATTACCGCCCCACTCAATCGATTCAGAGCAATCGGTACTTGGTGGATTAATGCTACACAACGACGCATGGGACAGAGTTGCCGATATCCTTAGCACGGGCGATTTTTACAATGCTTCACATCGCATTATTTATGATGCCATTGTCCGTCTTTTAGAGCACGATAAGCCTGCCGACATTCTCACCGTCAAAGAGCAAGTCATCAAGACTCAGAACGAAGACTCCATTGGCGGTTTTGCCTATTTGGCGCAAATTGCAGATAACACCCCAAGCGTTTCTAATATTGAGGCCTACGCCAAACACGTGCGAGAACTTTCTGTTTACAGACAACTTATCGCCGCAGGACGAGAGATTGCTGAGACTGCCTATCAACCAAAAAATATTGAAGTTAACGAATTACTGGACCTCTCAGAGAAAAAGATTTTCGAAATTGCCGAACAAGTCTCACGCAACAAACAAGACGTTGTAAACGTCAAAGACATTATTAAAGACGTTGTTAACCGCGTACATGAAATGCACGAAACAACGGGCGTTAAAGGTGTTGAAACCGGTTTTAGTGAGCTCGATAAATTAACGTCGGGCTTTCAAGATGGCGACCTTATCATTATTGCCGGTCGTCCAAGTATGGGCAAAACCGCCATTTCGATGAACATTGTTGAGCACGTCGCTATTCATAACTCTATCCCTGTGGCTGTCTTTAGCCTGGAAATGCCGACCGAACAGTTGGTGTTGAGAATGATCTCTTCTTTTGGTCGTATTGACGCTTCTAAATTACGCGACGGCAACATGACCGAAGTGGATTGGAACAGCTTTAATCATGCGGTTCGTGCCTTTGAAGAAAACACTATTTTGATTGACGAAACGCCATCAATCACACCAACAGAAATTCGCGCCAAATGTCGTCGCCTAAAACGTCAATACCCTGACTTAGGCCTAATCATGGTGGACTATCTGCAACTTATGACCGTGCACGGCAAAGCAGAAAACCGCGTACAAGAAATTTCTGAAATTTCACGCTCACTAAAAGCCTTAGCAAAAGAAATCAGCGTGCCAGTAATTGCTCTATCGCAGCTTAATCGTGGCGTTGAGTCGCGACCAAAAGCGGGTAAAGGCAGAATGCCGCAAATGGCCGACTTACGAGAGTCCGGTTCGATCGAGCAAGACGCCGACATTATTGGTTTTATCTATCGTGACGAGCAGTATCACGACGATAGTTATTCCAATCCAGAAGAAATTGGCAAAGCAGATCTCAAAATAGCCAAGCATCGTAACGGTGCAACTGGCAATATAAAACTTGCCTTTATTGGTCAATACGCACGATTCGAAGACCTGGCCTATGAAGACCAATTTCAAAACGTCACCGATGATCAGATGGATACGGCTTATCTCAACAATATGACACACTTCGACCAAGAGCCTTTCTAAGTTTTACTGTCACTGCACACGCATTACCTCCTTTATGAGCACTTCTTTTATTCAAATCAGTGATTGTCATATTGATGACGAAATCCTGGTCATGGATGTCGACTCCTCTGCAAACCTTGAGCGCGTTCTTAGTGATATAACAAATCGAGAATTTGACGCGCTATTGATTAGCGGTGATCTAACTCATAATGGCACGCCACATTCATACGCAAAACTGCAAAAACAACTGAAGACTATTGATGCTGATATTCATGTTATACCGGGCAACCACGACAATAAGTACAACTTATCGTCAACCTTTAACACCAAACTGCATAACACTTTTCAATTGGACGATTGGCAAATTATTACCTTGGACTCGGTACAAATTAACAAAGTCAGCGGTCTTTTGAGTGAGGATCAATTGCACTTTCTGGATGAAACCCTTGACAGAACGCTTGCTAAATACAACATCATCTGTCTACACCATCCCGTTGTTTCAATGAATAGTGACTGGGATGACGAATTATCACTGGAAAATCCAGAGGATTTGTTTGAAATTGTTGAACGATATTCAAAGGTTAAGGCGATATTATGGGGGCACGCCCATCAAAGCGAAACCTTTGACCTTAAAGGTATCTCGCTTTTTTCATGCCCTTCCACGGCATTGCAATTCAACGGTCCAGATAACATTGGCTACAATCATTACATACTGCATTCAAATGGCAAAATTGAATGCAAAACCCACTGGCTATAGTGCGCGACGAAGATTTAACGAAAGCTATTTATGACGCCGAAAGAACGGTCAATTATTCAAATATTTGCGAATTATTTGAGAATAACTTTCAAAAAATTTGCCGACTGATTCCACTATTGCCTAGCATCAAAGATGACCATATGGCCCTTAAGGATGAGCGCAATAATCTGCATTTGATTTGCCATGAAAAATCCCCTTATACCGGCACTTACACACTCACCCATAAACACGAGTTGGATGGTGTGGGTGTTAATCGACCCGATATTCGCTTTAAACTGTATTTCGATGCCAAGTTATTAGAAGTCATTTCTATTTGTGAAGAAACCAAAATTAACAGCGATCACCCCAATAAAAGTAATTGCTCTGATTTGGCCCTGCAGTGGGAGTTAAATCACTTTATGTTAAGATGGCTTGACTACTGTATTGACAGGTACAATGGCGCAACATGGCAAAAAAGCAAATAACAAACGATAACAACAAATTGGTCATTGCCATTTCCTCAAGAGCGTTGTTTAACCTTGACGAATCCCATCAAATATACAAAAACAAAGGTGTTGAAGCCTATGCCAAGCACCAGCAAGATAACGAGGAAGTTGTCTTAGAGCCCGGTGTTGGTTTTACTTTGGTGAAAAAACTCCTTGCGCTTAACAGCGACAAAACCCCGATTGACGTTATTCTACTGTCTCGTAACAGCGCCGACACAGGTCTGCGAATCTTTAATTCAATCGAGCACTACGGTCTAAACATTTCAAGAGCAGCTTTTACTAGAGGCGCAAGCACACACCCTTTTGTCGGTGCCTTTGAAGCCGATTTGTTTCTTTCAAGCAACTATCACGATGTGCAAAAAGCGCTCGAGTCTGGCTTTGCAGCAGCCTCTATTGTTGAATCAAAATCGGATAACGTTCACCCCTCTCAGCTGAGAATTGCCTTTGATGGCGATGCGGTTATTTTCTCAGACGAATCTGAGAAAATATTTCAGGAGCAAGGGCTTGAGGCTTTCGAGGAAAATGAAAAACTATCGGCTAATATCGAGTTAAAGGCTGGCCCATTCAAATCGTTTTTAGCTTCATTACAAAAAATTCAATCCACCTTTCCTGAGGAAAACAACCCAATACGTACAGCCCTGGTTACCGCACGCTCAGCACCATCTCACAAACGAGTCATTCACACCATGCGTGAATGGGGAATTCGTATTGATGAGGCATTTTTTCTGGGCGGACTAGACAAAGGGGTTTTCTTACGAGAGTTTGCTGCCGATATCTTTTTTGACGACCAACATCACCACTGCCATTCAGCGTCAAAATATGTACCGACAGGCCATGTTCCTAGCGGCATAAAAAACAAGTAATTAAGAGACCTTCACCGATGTTTTGCTTTGACTTTAAAGCCTATATTGAAGCGTGGGCAACCACTTCAAAAATCATTATAAAAACCATTCTACCGTATTTTATTTTGGCGGAAACATTACTCTATTTTGATCTACTGAAGTACTTTGCTTTTATTTTTGAACCCATCAGCCAAGCATTAAACCTCCCTCCAGAGTCGGCATTAGCAATTGCTGTGGGCATGTTATTTAATCTGTACGGTGCCATTGCACTTGGTGCATCTTTGGGTCTTAGTGTTTACGAGTGGACGGTGCTTGGCTTGTTTTTAGGGGTGGCCCATGCAATGCCAGTTGAATCGGCTGTTTTGAAAAAATTAGGTATTGGTTGGCGTTTTTCCATCCTATTTCGGCTTTCTATGGCTTTTGTCGTGTTGTTGCCACTGCAGTTCATCCCCAAAGAAATGCTCTTTGATGATCCTGACAGAGTGCAACACATCCTCCAGCCGCTAATATTAACCCAGGGCAGCGATTTTTTTGTGTTTTTCTACACCACACTTATTAATGGACTGACATTAACACTAGAAATTCTCTTTCTGGTCAGCATGGTATTACTTGTCAACCAAGGTATTAAAGGCTTTCGCATTGTAAAAAGCTTTGATAAACACTTAAGTCCAATCGTTGCTCTTGTATCAGGCGCCCTATTGGGTATTCTTTACGGATCGGGTATTTTGCTAAAAGAAGCGAAGAGCTTATCAAGAAAACAAATTTTATCGATTTGCTGCTTCTTAATGATTGCTCACGCAATGATTGAAGATCCTTTGTTGTTTGTGCTTTTTGGAGCGAATATTACTGTGTTAATTACTTTCAGGCTTATTCTCGCTATCATTGTTTTTAGCCTTATTCTATTATTTTACGACCGAGTTAAAGAGCGTTTTTCGGAGTAGTCAGTCTTGACGTTTCTGCTAATTATTGGCCTTACAAGAGGTAGTGTTTCATAGGTAAAATACCCCTCATACAAAAACAAACAGCAACATGAGCAAGAAAATACAAGCAATTAGAGGAATGAACGACCTCCTGCCCAAAGACTCCAACCTTTGGCTGGCGATGGAGGGAGTTATTAACAAGTTGTTAATCTCTTACGGCTATAAAAATATACGCACACCGATTGTCGAAAAAACCGAAACATTCACTCGAGCAATTGGCGCGGTCACCGATATTGTCGAAAAAGAGATGTACACTTGGCAAGATCTTGGCGGTGACTCACTGACCCTACGCCCAGAAGGTACTGCTGGTTGTGTGCGCATGATGATTGAGCACAACCTACCTAGAGAAGGCATTCAAAAAGTATTTTACCAAGGGCCAATGTTTAGACATGAGCGCCCACAAAAGGGTCGTTATCGCCAATTCCACCAAGTGGGTGTGGAAATTTTTGGTGCAATAGATGCCAAAATTGATGCCGAGTTGATTGCCATGACGGCTCAACTTTGGCAAAAACTGGGGCTTAAAAATGTTACTTTAGAAGTCAACTCTCTGGGATCAAACGAAACCAGAACAGCGTACAGGGCGCTACTTTATAACTATTTTTCTGCGCACAAAAGCGAACTTGACGAAGACAGCTTGCGCCGTCTAGAGAGCAATCCATTGCGTATCTTGGATTCTAAAAATACCGACATGGCGCCACTGATTGACAATGCGCCAAAAATGATGGATCACTTAGACGAAGATTCCGCCAAACATTTTTCAGAGTTTACCAATTATCTTGACTGCTTGGGCATTGACTACACTGTCAACTCAAGACTTGTTAGGGGCCTGGACTATTACAACCGAACCGTTTTTGAATGGATTTCAAATGATCTTGGTGCGCAGGGTACGATTTGCGCTGGTGGGCGTTATGATGGTCTTGTTGAACAAATGGGCGGCAAACCCACACCTGGCATTGGATTTGCGATGGGTCTGGAGCGCTTAATGTTGCTTATCAGCGAACAACCAGAATCCCTGACAAAACAATTGTCAAGCCTATATTTCGTCGCGTTGGGTGATGAGGCGCAACAAGTCTCGATGAGAATCTGTAATGACATTCACCAGGAGTTACCAGAAGTAATTGTGCTTAACGATATCAGCATGGGCAGCCTCAAATCGCAAATGAAAAAAGCGGACAAATCGAATTCAGACTTTGCTTTAATTCTTGGCGAAAAAGAAATCAATAACAATCAAATTATTATCAAACCGTTGAAAGGCCAAGGTGAACAACAATTAATGTCGCTAGAGGGTATCATTGCCCATCTTCAGGAGATTTTATGAAAAACTTTATCAATATCAGCGGCACAGAAGAAGAGCGAGTCGAGCAGATTTCGAAATGGCTAAAAAACAACGGCATGCAAATAGTTGCCGGTATTGCTATTGGTCTTTCGGCTATTTGGGGCTGGGGATTTTACGGCGATTATCAAGATAAAGAGGCTGAAAATGCCAGAATACTTTATTTAAGCTATACTACTGACACAAGTAATACAGGTGCTTATGACCAACTATTGTCGGATTATGGCTCAAGTTCATATGCCGACCAGGCGACACTTGTGATGGCAAAACAGTTATTTGATACTGGTAACTATGACGGCGCTCTTAGCTTAATCGAGCCCTTAACGTCAAGCGATGACATTGCGATTAGCTCAACGGCAGCACTTCGTGCAGCCTCTGTTTATTTACAACTAGGCCAACATGAGAGTGCACTCTCCACGCTAGACTTACTTAGCGATACTAATTTTTCTGGCCTCGTTAACAACATGAAAGGTGATATTTACGTTGATCTTGGCAACACCGCCGATGCGCAAACACACTACACTCTAGCGTTTAACAGTGTCACTGCAAATTCAACCTTAGCACGGTTGATTCAATTCAAGTTGGACGATCTTAACTAAAAGATATTTTTTGTAATAACCTCGGTAATTTATCGTGAGTCTACCCGTTATCTCACTGGTTGGACGCCCCAATGTGGGCAAGTCCACTCTGTTCAATCGCCTAAGCAAATCACGTCAAGCACTTGTCTCTGACTTTGAGGGTTTGACGCGCGACAGACAATATGCAACGATCGACTTGGACGATGGCGTTCCGTGTTCAATAATCGATACTGGTGGACTGACCAACGAAAACAACATTATTGACTCGGGCATTCATGACCAAGTTCTAAATGCATTAGATGAATCCGACGTTGTCTACTTTATTGTCAGCGCTAGAGACGGTGTCACTGCGCTTGATCACGAGCTTGCAAAGCAACTAAGAAGACTAAAACTCACCTTGGTTTTAGTTTGCAATAAGGCCGAAGGCTCAACTCCGGCCTCCTTAGCTGAATTTTATGAACTCGGTCTTGGCGAGCCCATTCCTATTTCCGCCGAGCACGGCAGGGGTATTGAAGAATTAATTGATCTAACATTACCACTTTTGCCTGAGCCAACAGATGATGTTGAGCAAGAAATTGAAGGCATTGCGGTTGCCGTTCTGGGACGACCAAATGTTGGCAAGTCAACTTTAATCAACCGCATTTTGGGTGAAGAGCGTGTTTTAGCCATCGACCTACCCGGCACAACGCGTGATACGATCTTTATCCCTTTTAAGCGTAACGACCAACTTTACACCTTAATAGATACTGCCGGCATAAGACGCAAGCGCAGTGTTGATCATAAAATTGAAAAATTTAGTATTTTAAAAGCAATTGAAGCGATTGAAAATTGCCATGTGGTCATTCTTATCCTAGATGCCAGCGAAGGTGTTACCGAGCAAGATGCAACTCTATTGGGCATGGTTGCTGACAAAGGCCGAGCATTGCTGATTGTCAATAACAAATGGGATGGTCTGGACGAATATCAGAAAAGCGAAGTTAAGCGAAAACTTGACATCAAACTGTCTTTTGTTAATTACGCCTCGATTCACTATATCTCGGCATTGCATGGATCGGGTGTTGGCAAGCTGTTTGGGCATATCAATAAAGCCTACGAAAATGCCGGTGCAAAATTTGGAACACCACTGCTCAATGACATTTTAGCCAAGGCCAACGAAGGACACCAACCACCGCCTGTAGCGGGCAGACGCTTAAAGCTAAAATACATCCACCAATCGGGATTTTTTCCACCAACTTTCACCGTACATGGCAACCACCTACACAGCATTCCAAATGCTTATGGTCGCTATTTGCAAAACTTCTTCACCAGTGCATTGGGTCTTACCAATACACCGATTAAATTTGAGTTCAAAAGTGGTGAAAACCCGTTCAAGGACAAGAAGAACAAATTATCTGAGCGCCAGATTCAAAAAAGAAGAAGGATGATGAAGTTTACTAAGAAAAAGAAGTAAGGTTTTTGTACAGTTAGGGGTGATTAGCAAAATATCAGATTTTGCTGAATTGGCTATTTTCTTAGAATCTGCCCTAGTATATCTAAGGTTGCCTTTAAGAAAATAGCTAAGTTGGCGGAAGGTGGTGTTTTGATGATTATCCGTATCTGTATAAAGATCTCAACCTAACTGAGAATTAAGTTGTGCGCTTCCTTTGCGGCATTAACAAAACTTTCAAATAATGGGTGGCCGTCTCTTGGTGTTGAAGTAAACTCCGGATGGAACTGACAAGCGACAAACCAAGGGTGATCAGCAATTTCAACCATTTCAACCAGTGATCCATCTTGGGATCTGCCGGAAATACTTAAACCTGCTTTTTCAATTACGCCAATCAACTTGTTGTTGACCTCATAACGATGACGATGACGCTCGGTGATCATATCTTCACCGTAAATTTCTCGCGCTTTAGAGCCCTTTACTAGAGCACATTCTTGACCACCAAGACGCATTGTTCCGCCAATATTTGACTTATCATCACGTGTTTGCACGCTACCATCTTCATCTTTCCACTCGGTAATTAAGCCAATAACAGGATTGGGTGTTTCAAGATCAAACTCAGTGCTGTTGGCATTGTCCATGCCAGCTACATGGCGTGCAAATTCGATCACTGCCACTTGCATACCGAGACAAATACCGAGGTACGGTACATTGTTTTCACGCGCATAGCGTACCGCCTCAATCTTACCTTCAATACCGCGTAGGCCAAAACCACCAGGCACAAGGATTGCGCTCATCTCACTTAAACAATCACTACCGTTCTTCTCGATATCTTCAGAATCAAAATAATGGATATTTACCTTAGTTTGCGTATTTAAACCCGCGTGAATTAAGGCTTCGGACAGGGATTTATATGATTCTGTCAAATCCATGTATTTGCCAACCATGGCAATATCAACGCTATGATTTGGACGCTCAAGCTTGGATATTACATTATCCCACTCACTCAAGTCGGTCGCCTTACATGCAAGGCCCAATTTTGATATAACAATATCATCCAAGCCCTGCTCATGAAGGGCTCTTGGCACTTTATAAATAGTGTCTACGTCTAACGATGTGAACACTGAATTTTCTGGAACACTGGTAAATAGGGCAATTTTCTTGCGCTCTGCGTCAGGCAAAGGATACTCTGAACGACAAATTAGGATATCGGGCTGAATACCAATGCCTCTTAATTCTTTCACCGAGTGCTGTGTTGGCTTGGTTTTTAACTCGCCCGCCACTTTAATGTATGGCAAAAGTGTTAGATGGATAAATAGAGTATTTTCACGTCCTAATTCAAGACCCATTTGTCTAATGGCCTCCAAAAAAGGCAACGACTCAATATCACCCACAGTACCACCGATTTCAACTAAGGCAATATCAGCGCCTTCAGCGCCCGCTTTTGTTAGGCGTTTAATTTCATCGGTAATATGAGGAATGATTTGCACCGTTGCGCCAAGGTAATCACCTCGACGTTCACGTTCAATGACATTTTCATAAACTCGACCTGCGGTAAAGTTGTTTTTCTTGCCCATTTGAATACGAACAAATCTTTCGTAATGCCCTAAATCTAGATCTGTTTCAGCACCATCATTGGTGACAAATACCTCGCCATGCTGAAACGGACTCATCGTTCCTGGGTCAACATTAATATAAGGGTCTAACTTAAGAAGGGTGAGGTTTAGCCCACGTGTTTCAAGGATTGAGGCCAAAGATGCAGAGGCGATTCCCTTACCTAAAGAGGAAACAACACCACCGGTGATAAAGATGAATTTTGTCATGAAAAACTAACAAGTTTGAAATAGTTATGATACACAAATTTGTGTAGAATATGGACACATCAAATCAAAGTAATCACAATGGGTTATAGACAATTTATAAAGCGGCTTTACCCCTATATTAAAGCCCATATTGGCAAACTTGTGTTTATCTCTTTAATGATGGTTTGTGCTACCATTCTTGAAGCCATCATCCCAGAAATTACCGGCCAAATTGTTGATAAACTGTTTGTCGACAACCGTACCGATACCACCTCCATCAACTACGCTGTTGGGCTGTTCTTACTCATCATTTTAAGTTCGCTCTTCGCTCTTACCTCGGTTGGCGCAAGCTCTTGGGTTTCTAATAAAGTTATTATGGATCTTCGAGTGGACATGTTTGCCAAACTACTCAAACTACCAAAATCGTATTTTGACAAAAATACCACCGGTGGCACGCTGTCAAAACTGACATTCGATGTCGAACAAATTGCACTTGCAGCCTCTACCATTTGGCTGGAATTTATTAAATCCTCTTTAATGGTATTGATATTAACCGGTTATTTGTTCTACAAAGATTATCGCCTTAGCTTGATTTTATTAGTGCTTTTACCGTTGGTGTATATTGCGGTAAAGGCTTCCAGTATTCGTATGAGATCCGCCTCTGAAAAAGTGCAAACCTCAATGGGGAAAATGACCCATCTGTTGGATGAAAACATCTCAAGCAATGACTTGGTTAAAATCTATCATGCGCAAAAAGCAGAAAGTGGCAAATTTAGATCACTCATCAACATCATTCGCCAACAGCGCTTTAAGGTCGACATGTCAACCGCTGTCAATACTGCTTTTGTAAACTCGCTAATTGGCCTATCTCTTGCTTCTGTTGTCTACCTTTCTTCCACCACTTTTAAAATGGGTGCCGGTGATTTCTTGGCCTTTTTTATGGCCATGGGTATGTTGGTTAAACCGGCAAAAAATTTGATTAATATCAACAAACCTTTTCAGCAAGCTGTTGCCGCAGGGCAAAGTGTTTTTGCACTCATTGATGAAAAATCCGAACCTAATACAGGCTCAAAAACTCTTAACAATATTAAGGGTGAAATTAGCTTTAAAAACGTCTGTTTTAGCTACGATGGTGAAAGAGCCTCACTCAATAATATCAACTTAGAATTCAAACAAGGCGAAACTGTAGCCCTTGTGGGTAGCACGGGCAGTGGTAAGACAACATTGGTGAGCCTTATAGCGCGCCTTTACAATCCCACATCAGGTAGTATTTCGATTGATGGGAAAAATATCAACGATATTGAGCTCACTGCACTTAGATCTCAAATCTCTTTTGTTGACCAAAACGTACGCTTATTTAACGACACTGTTAAGAATAATATAGCGCTTGGTCAAGGCGATACAATGTTAATTGAAACTATTGAACAGGCTGCCGATATTTCCAATTCTGCTGAGTTTATTAACAAACTGGATAAGCGCTTTGATACAGAAATTGGCGAAGATGGTACCACGCTCTCGGGTGGACAGCGCCAACGACTATCCATTGCCAGAGCAATTGCCAAAGACAGTCCTATTTTGATCTTGGACGAAGCAACTTCGGCGCTAGATTCAGCTACCGAGAGATTGGTTCAATCGGCGATTGACAAAATGCAAGAAGGTCGCACAACGATTATCATTGCCCACAGACTTAGTACCATTCAAAATGCCGATCGCATTATTGTCTTAAAAGAAGGCGAAATCATTGAGCAAGGCTCGCACCATGCATTGCTGGAGAAATCTGGTGAATATGCAAAACTCAATCAACAACAATTCCCTTAAGAATAAATAAAACACTATTCATTAAACTCATAGTTTTTTTTGTGATCACAACAAATTATTTCGCTATAATTCTTTTTGTGATCACAAATTTCATAAATAAAGGAAAACAACATGAGTAAATCTTTAACGCCTTTTAATTGGCAGGATGCCATGTTTTTAGAGGGGCAACTGACGGGTGAAGAAAAACTTATTCGCGATACTGCTCACGACTATTGTCAAACAAACTTAGTACCGCGCATCTTAATGGCCAACCGAAATGAAACCTTCGATCGAGACATTATGACTGAGTTTGGTCAGCTAGGGCTTTTAGGGGCAACATTACCAGAGGAGTATGGCGGTAGCGAGGTTAACTACGTTAGTTATGGGTTGATCGCTCGTGAAGTTGAACGTGTTGATAGTGGTTATCGCAGTGCAATGAGCGTTCAATCCTCTCTTGTTATTCACCCTATTTATAGTTATGGCAGTAAAGAACAGAAACAAAAGTTTTTACCAAAATTACTTAGTGGTGAATGGGTGGGTTGCTTTGGCTTGACAGAACCAAACTCAGGCAGTGATCCTAGCTCAATGACAACACGCGCCGACAAGGTCGATGGTGGTTACCTCCTAACGGGTAATAAAATGTGGATTACCAACTCACCGATTGCAGATGTTTTTGTCGTTTGGGCAAAATACGAAGGTGTGGTTCGTGGCTTTATCCTTGAAAAAGGCATGAAGGGGTTATCAGCACCAAAAATTGAAGGTAAATTCTCACTTCGAGCCTCAATCACCGGTGAAATAGTTATGGATAATGTTTTTGTTCCTGAAGAAAATCATTTTTCTAATACCAGCGGTTTGGGTGGCCCATTTGGCTGCTTAAATAAAGCGCGCTATGGTATTGCCTGGGGCGCTCTTGGTGCGGCCGAGTTCTGCTTTCATGCAGCGCGAAATTACACCCTCGAAAGAAAACAATTTAATAGACCTTTAGCGGCAAACCAACTCATTCAAAAAAAACTGGCTGATATGCAAACTGAAATCAGTATTGGTCTACAGGGTTGTCTGCAAATGGGCCGATTAATGGATAACAACGAATGTCCAGTTGAGTTGATTTCTATGATGAAACGTAATAATTGTGGCAAGGCATTAGATATTGCCCGCAATGCCAGAGATATGCACGGCGCCTATGGGATCAATGATGAGTATGGTGTTATTCGCCATATGATGAATCTTGAAACGGTCAATACTTACGAAGGCACTCATGATGTGCATGCGCTTATTTTGGGAAGAGCGATTACTGGCCTGCAGGCGTTTTTCTAATGGCGGAAGCACTACAGGGCATCAAAGTTATTGACTTAAGCCGTATTTTAGCGGGCCCATGGGCCTCACAAATGCTAGCAGATATGGGTGCTCAAGTGATTAAAGTTGAGCAACCCAACAAGGGCGATGATACGAGATTTTGGGGACCTCCTTTTATCAAGAAGCAAAGCGAAACCCAACCCCCTCAATCCGCCTATTTCCACTGCACTAACCGGAACAA